>JAFGLO010000004.1 GCA_016927995.1 Candidatus Dojkabacteria bacterium | reverse complement strand
GGAAGAATGTTGCGAACACCTGCAGCAACAACAAGAAAGCTTAAACAGTGATTTCTGTCGAACATTTTAAAGAACCTACGCCCGACAGGAATCGAACCTGTAACCTTCCCGTTAGAAGCGGGATGCTCTATCCAATTGAGCTACGGGCGCCCGTAGAACGTATAATTATACTTCAGATTAAACATATTTTCAAAGCAACCTTATGACATTACACGTATACGTGATATAATAACACAGTTAACTTGACGGCTTTTTATTTATGAAAATAACAAAAGGCCTTAAATTAGTAATCGCAGGTGGAGTATTTGTAGGAATGTCTTTTGTAACTATGCTTCTTATATCAATGATAGAAAACACCGAGCTTGATTGGAAATATGCTATACTTCCGGGAATTTTCCTTTTGGGTGCGGTTATTTCAGTCATCTGGGGGATAATTAAAGAATAAATACAAATGAGAGTTGTTGTCCCAAATCCGCTAAACAACCTTTTCCCCCAATTATCTATCGAAGGTAAATCTTACGAACCTAAGCCATTATTTATTCTTGAAATTCCAGATATCGATACAATAAAAGCTTTCGTTACAAGACCATTAACAAGACTTGCTAACTCACTTGGCCCCGAATCCCAAATCTCAAAACTCATAAGGGAACTTCTTGCCTGACAACAGATTTCTGTATATAATACTCTCAGTTAAATTAATTCCTCAGTTTTTTATGAAAGCACAAGCAACCGTCGCTGGGGAATTTTATATTGCCTAGTATTAGGCTCCTTTTCCCCAAAAATTTTCTGTAACAAAGCGATTTGTCAGCATTTAACGTACTTTGGTGGGACAATAAGCCCTGGATTATTGACTTTCCACAAGGGGTGAATGTAAAAACTAATGGCAGAGCAAAAGAGATTTTATATAAAGATTTAAACAGTTTGTACAAGTACTTTGATCGATTCTGCAGACTGGATAAAGATTTTTACGAGACCGAACTCGCCGAATTTATTAGGTTTATATTGTGGTAGAGGTTAGGTTTTAGAAGCTTTCTTTTTAGGGATTAGTGATATTATCAAACTGCCAATTACACTGACCATGCACAGAAACGTAGTGATTGTATAAAGATAACTCCGAGGGAAGAAAATGGTCTCACTTATATTGTATCCTTCCATCGTAGGTCGGATTAATAGAACTTCTGGCAATAATCTAATTAGTCCTTCGCAAATTAGAGTCCACAAAACAATACAAATTACAGAATCTATAAGCACTTTAAGTAGTGACTCACGTCGGTTATATATAAAGGTAAATCCAATCGGGAAAACAGGAAGCAGGAAAATAAAGGTGCTCGACGAGATAAAAAATGAATAGTTTTTGGGTAACATAGCGGCGGTATCTGCTCTTGCCAGCTCAAGTAGATTTTTCAAAAGTACAAGCTCTATCGGCTTTCTTTGGGTAAAGTAGATGACACCAGCACATACAGCCATAATTAAAAGGATGAGTAAATATTTTGTTGCTTTTAGCTTTTTCATGAATGTCTACCCAGCTAAATTAGTTGATATATTAAGTATACGCAACAAGGGTTTATTAGCAACAAAAATAAACTTGAGACTTTGAATGTTGCGGGCCCCCAATCACCCTGGACCCGGCAACGTCAGCTACTCATTTTCCCGTTTGGTGCTTATTTTTTTTAGATGTTTGGCGGTCCCTTTTGAGATTACTTTCCGTCCAGTTCTCGCTTCAATCTCTTTTCTAGCATTTCCAGCAACAGTCCCTCCTTGTTTGGCAATCTTCTTGCTGGCTGGAAAATTCTTGGGTTTTTTCTTTTTTGAAATCTCTGTAGTTGTTGCTTCGGCCAACATATTCAAAATCAACTCAAGGTTTGTCATATTATCTCTAAGGTTCTGTTTTTTTAATCCTTTAAAGTCCTTATAGTCACGTACTGTCTTTTCTGACCAAGCTTTCGTTATTTCATCTGTAAGAATAGCATATTCCAAGCCTTCCCTAACGCCACGTTTATTCCATTCATCGGTAAGTTCTTTTCGAACCTCGATACTTTTTAAACGTTGATTGATCCAATTTTGTGAATAACCCTTCTTAAGATAAGTTTTCATAGCCCGCTCCATTGCAAGCTCTGGATCCTCTGTTTCTTCTATTCTTTCGTACCCTACTCTCGCAAGCCAAAGTTTAAATGGTTCAGCCTTAGGCGAAGGAATAGACTGGATTACACGAAGCAGGTCTTCAGTTGAGAAACAGTCTGTACTACGTTTTTTCCCATCGGCTGCCATTAATTTCAACTGTACGATTTTATCGTACACTTCACTTCCTTCTTCCCTTAACCTAAATTTTAAGTCACTCCAATATCTTCTTGGTGTTGTTGAACCTGTTAATATAGCGACTACATCAATTATTGAAAAATACCATAGCTCGTTATCCCTATCCCAATAGCGACGAACCTGTACCTGGTTAAAAAGGACAATGGAATTTTGACCAGTACTTGTATTTCTAGCTTTTGTCATAATCTATTGTCTCAGAAAAATTGATACCTGTCATCTACTCTAGGGAAGAATTTAACCAGAAACGAATCGTGTGTTCGAATCAAGGAACGTTGCGGGCCCCCAATCACCCTGGACACGCAATATCAGCTGTTCGCCTTAGCTCACAGGATATTGCGGGACGTGGATTCGAACCACGATTAGACGATTCAGAGTCGTCCGTCCTACCATTAGACGATCCCGCAGTGACAACAATGGGAATCGTCGGATAGCATTTTGAACTCCTCCAAAATACTACTAGCGTTTAATCCCGTATGGACGTTTCTGTCCATCGGGAAGACGATCCCGCAAGAACAATAATAGCTCTATTATTTTACACCATAGGCTAAGCAAATCCAACCTTAATCGGCCATTAAGTGCACATGTAAATGAGGAACTTCTTGATACGTTCCGGAATTAATACATAGCTTATATCCATTTTCAAGTTCAACCTTTTGGATAACCTTCTGGATCGATTCAAAAAATTTGCAAAGCTGTGTCTTATCACCCGTTATAGACTTAACATCCGGTATATGTTTTTTGGGCACCACCAAAACATGAACCTTAGCTTTAGGATTAATATCATCAAACGCAATTACATTATCATCTTCATATCTAATATTTGACTTTATATCTCCTTTAATAATTTTACAGAAAATACAATCGTCCATTTAATCCCTTCTAAACTTAGATTATTTTAGTATATAGTGAAATCGCATAGTAGTAAATTGACATGATAATAAAACGAGTTATTATTAAAACAACATAAACTTATACTAATAAAGCTTGGCATTTTTTGTTGGACTAGCAAAGTTCCTTACCAGACCAAAAGAATTCAAACACGCAGCTTACTCAAAACTTACAGACCTACGATCTGAAATAGTCCCTATAAAATTTCTGGCACAAAGAAAGATTAAAACAAAATGTGAGAAACGAATACTTAATAACGAATACAAAATGCACAACATGCAATAAGGCTTACTTCCAAAATCCACATAACAAAACCTATATTCAATCGACTGTTCCATGATGCAGGATTTAATGTCCAGGTAATAATGCAGCAGCGGCATGGCTGTAACTCTGGAATTACTGCAAACCTAGGAGGATTTTTTATTCCATCTTGGGAGAAGATGCTACACATGCTATTTGGCAAGAATGCCAACTTGATAAGACTTTTAACCTTGCAAAGCGGACCGGGAAACAAGCGACTTCATGCTCGTATTTTTTTTGAAACCGATGGTTCTGTATACATTATTGCCCATATTGATGAAATAAACGTATTAAATATTCTAAAACCTAAACGGCTTATTACTATTCATACAAAAAATGGAATGGGAAACTATAGTCTGGGTCACATTCTTATGGAAAAGATTATTAACAATATTCAAAAATCACTTAGACAAAAACAAATCCCAATCGTTGATATCGAAACTTTATATCAGGAGATTCTAGCTCCGAGCAGAAAGTAACCAATGATATAAAATTACCCCAGTGCCTGCATTTACATTTAGCGAATCATTTTTACCAAGCATAGGAATAGAAACGTTAAGATCGGTATTGGTCTTCCAAAACTCCGACAACCCTTCATGTTCATTACCTACAACAAGCGCCATTTTAGCCGGCAATTTTTCTTGAAAATATGTTCTTTTTGCACTAGGATCCGCTCCAACTACAATATATCGCAAAGACTTAAGAAATTTTTTAGTCTCCTCCTGAGAGGCCACTACCCAAGGAACCGTAAAAAAAGTGCCAACGCTGCTTCGAATCACACTTGGGTTAAACATATCGGTAGATTGGTTTGTGATAATTACGGCACTTGCGTTAACCGCATCGGCTGTTCGTAAAAGGGCACCAATGTTTCCCGGCTTATCAATTCTATCAAGTACAAGAATACACGAAGGTTCACTATCGTGCCTATCCGATAGTTCCGGAAGTTTTCTTTCCTCCTTTTGACAAACCGCCAATATTCCTTCGTTTTTGTTTTTGTATGAAACCTTGTTAAATAGTATATCAGGCGTTTGTACTAAAGAAATTGATTCTGACAAACCCGATAAAAAAGACTTAACTCCCGAAGTTACACTTGCTGATTCAGAGAACCATACAGAAACCATTTTTACTTTTTCGGAAGCAGCCACCTCCACCTCTTTAAGTCCCTCTACAATAAAAAGCTCTAACTTATCGCGACCTCGCTTGGTAGATAGCTTTAAAAGCTCCTTAACTCTAGGGTTTTCTTTGCTTGTAATAGTTAACAAATTTCTCATACCCTATTTTATCACTACAACTTTATAATCTCTATTGTTGGTCGAACAAAAATTCTTAATGGGAAATAATTCTCACCTACTCCGGAAGAAATAATAAGTGAGGTATCGTTTGTTAAATCGAACAGTCCCGTTCTGTATTTTCGCTCAAGATCTTTAAACGGCCAAACGGGGCAATAATTAATAATCGGAACACAAGCCTGTCCTCCATGGGTATGCGAAGCCAAGATAAGATTGAACTGCTCAACAAAACCGGTATCATACAAAACCGCAGGATTGTGTGAGATCAAAATGGAATAGTCGGCTGAAGGCATATCTACTAATGGATCGTATATTTCGCCATTCCAGATATCATCAATTCCATAAAGATACAATGTGCCTTTTGTCGTTTCGATAACCTGTCCGCTATTTAATAAAAGTTTTATTTTAAGCTCGTAGTCAAGTTTGTCTAACACCTCTTTTAGGTTCAGATAATCATGATTTCCTAGAACGGCATAAACACCATAGGTTGCGTCTAACTCTGAAAGTGAGTCAAGATCAGAAAGATCCGATTTAGATCCTTCTATAAAATCACCCCCAATTATTATTAAATCCGGTTCCAACTTATTGATACGCTCTACCAGGTTAGCAAGTGAAATTTTAGTTTCCGAAACTCCTGCATGTATATCACCAAAGAACACAATCTTAAGATCCAGACTGCTTTCAAACTCGTAAGTTCTCTCCTCTATGTACAAAGGAAAAACAAATGCTGTTATTAAAAGAACGCATAATAAAACTAAAACAATCAACAAGCATGAAATAATTAGGATTTTAAATTTCTTTATTTGGCTCATAATTAAGGGTACGGTTTATCTAACTAAAAGAAACAAGTCTAATATTCTACTAATCTCCAGACTGCAAAACCGCCCGCTCCAGCGGACTCTGCAGCATTGATTCTTACGTTTACATCTTCCTCTGACAGATAACTTGAATACCACCAAAGGTAAGATTCCACAAAAATGTTTACATGTTCACGATTCCACGTATCATAATGGTTATAATATGCATATTTGTTTGATTGTGCATATGCTTGTGTCGGGACGGTTGAATATGCGCTAATAACTACAGGATCAACCTTTTCCATTCCGTAAGGAGCTAAACTCCAAAGTTCTTTATATATATCTGCACCGTTAAGGGTTTGGTTTGTAATTTCACTAAAGTTATCATCAAGACCCCAGGTATATCCATACAAAGGAATACCCATTATAAGCTTTTCGCGCGGAACTTTACTAATCCCATATCTGAGGCATGCTAAATACCAAGTGTAAGGAACCGTAGGTCCGGGATAAAATGACGAAGATCCACGATAATCATAAACCATTACTCTAACCTGATCTGCAAATTCACCGATTTTTTGCCAATCCTGAGCCTGATGGGTTTGTGGAGCATATCCGTAGTTAATTGAGTCACCCCACTTGGGAAGTACGGTAAAGCTTAGAATTTTTCCGTTTTCGTGAAGTTTTGTACCGAGTTTTTGGACAAATTCCATAAGAAGGTTTGCATCGGCTAAGTATGTGGATTCATAATCAATGTCGATACCATCATATCCACTGGTTACAACCTCATTTACAATTGCATCCACATGAGCATCGAGGTGGTTGTTAAGAATGTTACTTAAGATATCGGCCGAACGATCTTCAACAAGTGCAATTGTTGGCACAATCTTGACTCCATACGTACTTTGTAAATAAAAAAGTGTTGAATGGTTGTAGTTTGCAAGAATATTAAGGCTGCCGTCGGTTTCATTGGGTTCGAACCATACAGGACTTAGTGTTGTATATGCAGTTGGATTTGCATTTAGGACTGTAAGCGCAGGGGTAAATCCCCATGATGGAATCCAGGCGATTCGTTCGAAATTTGCTACTGCAGCATTTTGCGTGTAACTTAAAAAGTCAAAATCGACATCGATGGTTTCCGGGTACAGCAGAAACCCTTCAGCCTTTTTAAATCCGCCAAACGAAATATCAACCCACACGTTTACAAGTAATTTATGCGAACTTCCAATTACTTCTGTTTCGGGAATCAGCTCGGCTTGGGTAAATGGCGATGTGTATCTGCCAGTTAAATACTCGTATGTGTGTTCTGACTTTTCGGGAGAATTTCCTTTTTCAATATAAATATCGACTGGATAGTTGCTAGTGTACTCTTCAAATGTTCTTGTTCTGTCGGACAAAATCAAGCTATAACCGTTTTGATTAACACCATTATGCGGAGCAATAATATCCCACTTTATAATTGGTGTTGCTTCATAAATAACGCTTGGAACTATTCTTGGCAACTGACTTAAGTGGTACATATCGGTCCTATCGCTAAATTCGAACTGGTATATAACATTACGGTCTTGTGCCTGCTTCATGGTATTTCCCATAAAGGCTTCTGTTTCTGTTTTCTTTATGCAATTAGGATCATCGCAAGCCACCTGTTCTATTGAAAAGATCTTGTTTTCGTAGCCATTGTATGTTGTTTTATTGTCCTGGATATAGTTTTCGGAAAAAATCGAAAATGTTTGAGGATATTTTTTTACAAGTGTTGATGCTTTTTCAGACAAAGCTGTATCGTCGTATATAAAAAACTGGGTTAGATAACGAATGTTGCAATAGTTTGCGTTACACAAGCTTTTTATTTCGGACAAATTATCGTTTAGATAGCTCGCTTTTATCATTATTCCGATTACTCCGTAGGTTTTGGATATTGGATCGTTTTTTAGTTCGGTTATGTTAACTCCGTTTGTATAGTCAAGTACTATGTGCTTGTTTATTTTAACGTCTGTTAGCTTTTCTACCTTTGTTATTATGAAATTGTAGTTTGAGCCGTTTATGTAGTTTAGCGGTATTTTTCCATCACGGTCCCATATAAAAAACTCGGCTGTTGCTATCGTTTGGTTGTTTTTTTCCACATATTCGGTTACCTTTGAAAGAAGTGGGACCGCAACTGCATATATCAGGTATCCTAGTCCGGCAACCAATAAAGTTAATAGCACAAGTGTTATTATGGTTTGGGGGTTTTTCTTCATTCTTCGGTTTTTTACATTAATTTCCACGTTCAATTAGTCTAGCAAGTTAGGTCTCTTTTGGCAATCCTTATTGTATGATAACATTCTGTATATGAATGATGTAGTTGCTTCTATTAAAAAGGCAAAAGCCGCCGGCAAAAAGGTTGGCTTTATTTCCGGTATTTTTGATGTTTTGCACATTGGGCACGTTAGGCTTTTTGCGTTTGCTAAAAAGCATTGCGACTTTTTAGTCGTATGTATTGATAACGATGTTTCGGTTAGCGAGTGTAAGGGCCCAAGTAGGCCTATATTTAAAGAAGGTTTAAGAAAAGAGGTTTTAAGTGCTTTACGGGATATTGATTTGGTGTTTGTTAATCCTGTTACTATTTCGAAAGATCCCAAGGTGGGGAATAAGCAGCATTTGGATCTTTTAAGGAAACTAATGCCGGACGTGCTTATTACGTCAAAGAAGTCTGATAGGTTTTGGGAATTTAAGAGGCAAAGGGCGAAAGATGTGGGAATTGAATTTGTATATAAATAAACTTCTACAAAACCTTAACACCGGGAAACGTCTCGTGTCAATCCCCTTCCCCCCTTAAGCTCCTCCCCACAAAACCCTGATCATCCCTTACAAGAGCAATTTTGTCAGCGGCAGCAGTCATTGGAACCTTAATACCAGCCTGCTTTTCCAAACCTTCTTTAAAAGTTTTAAGAGAATATCTGTCCTTATACTCAGCAACAACCTTAGCAGAAACTCCAGACTTAAAAAGTGCTGACCCCTCAAATTCTTCAACAGTCCGCTTAACACACAACGCACTAGCAGATTTAAAAAGCATACCGGAAACACCTTTCTTAACAATATCAGAAGCTCCGCCAAGGTCATACGCAATAACAGGCGTACTTAAGAAAATACTCTCGACCATGGCAATCCCAAAATCCTCAATTCCACAATGTATAAACCCCTTGGCAGCCTTAACAAGTGCATACATAACACCATCGGGCAAAAACTGTAGAAAATGAATGAACTTAGAATTGCCGGCAAGTTTCTTAAGCGATTTTTCTTCCGGACCCGACCCTACAATTAACAGGTGCTTACGCAATCTCTTAAAAGCCAAAATAGCCAAGTCGGCCCGCTTATAAGGATAAAGCCTTGTAACAATAATGTAAAAGTCATTAATAGGCTGTTGATTATTAATTGATAATTCTGCAATTAGCTTATTGGCAGAAGTAGTGTCCGGTTTAACGTTTAGCTCAACGGGCGGAGCTAAAATATCTGATTTAATACCGTAAATCTTTTCAGAGATAGTTGAAATATAGCTAGAAATCGAAATATTAACATCGGGTCTTTTTGCCGCAGCAAAATCCCACTGCCTAACATAGGCATCCGTAAAAGCAAATATCGGTTTAAAAAGTTTGCGAATTCCTATGTTTTTTGTATAAAAGTCAGGATTGTCCAGCTTCCAATAGTAACGAACAGGTGTGAGAATAATGTTAACATGCTTACAAGAGACAGGAGTAATAATGCCTTTTGCAGCACCCGCAGTAATAGAGATAACAAGATTATACTTTGAAAAATCAAAGCTTTCAAAAGCAAGAGGAGACAGGATAGTATAATGATTCTTAAAAATCGGGCGAAGAAACGGATGCCCCAAAAACGACGAAAATATCTTGTGCCCCGAAAGCTCCTTGTTAATATCAACCCTTTTATCATAAATTGCAGTAAAAATATCGGATTTAGGAAAAAGCTTGCAAAGCGACACCAGAAACCTATGTGCCCCACCAAACTGGGTAATTGAATCGGTTACAAGTGCAACCTTCACTTTTTAGGAGGAGTAATATTAACGGGTCGACCGTAAATAGGCGCAAGCGTTAAAACGTCGGAGGAACGTCCGGTTGAATATATTTGCAGTCCAAGCTTTGTCATGGCATCAAATACAGCATCATTAATCTCATCGAACTTTGATGATTTTTTGAACCCTATCGAAAGTTGAGATTCTAAAAGATTATCGGAAGGTAGGTTTAAATCTAATGTATAAACATTTCCGTTGTTTGCATCAATTTGTGCGGAATACATGTCGGAAGACTTACCGGAAGTCAAATATTTCTGGTAACAAATTGCCGATAATAACGACACACCTACAACAGGAATATTAAACGCCAAGGCCAATCCCTTGGCAAATGCAACACCAACACGTGAACCGGTAAAGGAACCGGGCCCCAAATCAACTATAATAAGCTCAGGTATCTCAGTGCCGATAACACTTTTATAGATTTCATCTATATCTTCGGCAATATTTGAAGGGTTTTGGTCAAGATATGCCGTCAATTGGACGGTATCATGATAGAAACCAAGAAATATTGCATTTGTTGTTGAGATCGTAAGTATGTTCATGGAATAAGTATAACACACCAGTCATTAACGTACGTGTCGGGTTTACTGGCTCCTACTTCCTCCACAGAAACCTGCTTAGATGTTTTAGTTGGGACGCGATTCAGGTGAATGCCGGATTATACCGGAAGATGGTTCTGGTAGTAATTCTCCTTGATTTCGTGGAGTTAGTGGGGTAGCACGGCTATCATCAAATGCTGAACGATACCCCTCAATTGAAATTCCCGGAAAGCTCTCTTTTATTTGGTCATTAATCAACCCCGACAGAACATCAATCATTGCTAAACCGGTATCCAGAGCCATTATCTTCCTATAAGCTAATCTCATTTTTGCTTCTAGCTCCGCAGCTAACCTTTCACCCAATTCATACTCCGTTCTTACTCCCTCATATAATCTACCCTTATAAAGACCACAACGAATAGAACCTTCCGGAGTGAAGAAATCAATTAACTTAAAATCCTCAAATTTTAAAACAGTTAAGTCAAACAAGCTGCTACAAATTGATCTTGCCTCTTTACTCTTGGGATCAAATCTTTCTAGATTCCCCAAATCCCTTTCAATTACAAAATCTACCCTTTTCTCTCCATTGCAATAAACTAAAAGCCCAAATCCCGAGTACTCCCCCAAATCATTGCTCCATCCTTCATTAGGAAGAGTATTATTACAAACCGGTTTGTAGTAGAGCTTGTCGCCATCAACCAGCCAAACCTCCAGATCCACAACGGTTGATTTTAAATTTGAGCTAAGCGACGGACACCCAAAAAGTGAAGAGGTCCAAGAAAAAAGATTAAATTTAGGAACTCGAAACAATAATTGATGACCAGATGTTGTATTGCAAAACACTTCAGGATTATACCGGCAAACCTGATCTAAATATAATGGCAATTTATCACGCCCATAAGTAATAGGATAATTTGTTATGATTTCTAGCTGCCCCATAGGATCTGTTGATATTTTACAGATTATGCATATATATTATAACACACTTTTCTTACTCATTGTTTTACTGCTTACTACTTATAAACAAATCATAGACCTATCTCTCCTGCTTCACTATTTCACTATTCCACTGATTACTGTATACTGATTATATGGCAACACTTTACCTTGTCGCAACACCAATTGGCAATCTAAAAGACATTACACTGCGGGCGCTGGATACCCTAAAGGCAGTCGATGTTATTTTATGCGAGGACACACGCACAACTCTTAAACTTTTAGGAAAATACGGCATTAAAAAAAGATTAATGGTTCACGAAAACCATAATGAAACAGAATCAGCCGAAGGTATTATAAAACTACTTAACGATGGTAAAAATCTGGCAATCGTATCGGAAAGCGGGACACCTATTATATCCGACCCTGGCTTTACCGTGGTCCGCAAAATAAAAGAGACTACAGAACATAACGTTGTATCCATTCCTGGTGCATCGGCAATCACCACAGCACTTACTGCAAGCGGACTTCCTCCTTATCCTTTTACCTTCATAGGATTTCTACCTAAAACCGTAAAGTTTCACAAAGTACTCGATAAATATATTGCACGCAAGGAAACATTCTTATTTTTTGAATCGCCAAGAAGGATAAAATCCGTCCTTGATTATATTGCACAAAAATATCCGATAGCTTCCGTCTGTATTGCTCGTGAGCTTACCAAAATCCATGAGCAGATTGTCACAAAAAAGGCTACAGAGATAGCACAGCTTTTGGGAAATGAAATTCCTTTAAAGGGTGAATTTACCGTTGTTGTTTTGTCGGAGTAAGCACTTGCTCACTTTTTTACGATTTAATACTCCATCGATTCCTATGTTCCGGAGAGGATTACTTCACTGCTTTACTGCGCAAGCTTCCGTTGATTCCTATGTTCCGGAGTATTACTTTACTACTGGACAAGTCATTGACATATCCCTACTACTTACTACCATTTGACAATCTCTCTCCGGCATGTATACTAATAAATATTTACATAACCGATTGCATTATAATGTCCAGTAAAACCAAAAGAATAATAACAGATACCGGGCTAGTAATAGAGGGTGAAGAAAACACTCATGGCAACTGCAATCATCAAATCATTGTTCTCCAATGTCCAAACTGCGGTGAGGAAATTGAAAAAACAATCAAGTGCCCCTTTTGTGGCGAACTTATGAGAGTTGTAAGCGTGATTGACGGTAATGCAGTAGCAAGACCGGTCGAACCGGATATCGTAACCAATGAAGAGGAAGAGGAATTTGGCCCAATTCTCCCGGAAGATGAAGATGCCCCCCAAGGATTAGTCGATTTAGGCGAATAACCAAATATCATTGACTAAGTCGTGTACATATATTAAAATAGCTCCGCATTTATAATGCATTAACTTACAGAGATAAAAAGTCATGGCACATGTTGCGGCAGGCTCGTCTAAAGCAAGACAAGGTGTAAATGTTGCAGGTAAAAGACGTGGTCTAAAAGTAAACGAAGGACAGAGTGTTAAGCCCGGAGTTATCATTATTCGCCAGCTTGGCACCAAAATGTATCCCGGCGAAAATACCAAAATGGGTAAAGATTTCACCATCTATGCTACAAAGGAAGGAACGGTTTCTTTCAAAAAGTTAACCGGATACAAACGAGGCAAACTTCAGATTAATGTTGTTTAATCAATCCTACTTCTTATAAGCCTTATAACTCCATATAATCCCCAGCCGATTGTTATTACCATAAGTCCAGTTCCAAAATATATTATTGCTCTTACATAACCATCCTTAGCATTATGCGTCTCGGTTTTGTCCAAGATTTCACGGGTATTTGTTTCTTTGGCACTTATATGTTCGTCATCCACGATGGAAGTTGGAGGAGACGCAAAGTCTATGGCATTCAACTCACCGATATCTGAACTCTCTTTAAGCCTTTTTTCTTCTGTGCTAAACGCCTCTTCATAAAGATTTTCAGAAGATTCTAACTGATTAAGGCCAAGATTTCCCCCGGGTAGAACATGTCGAGAAATTACCTCGAAGGTATTAAACGTTAAAAAGCCAATCACCAAGGACAGTGGAACAAATGCACCGCCTATTAAAAGATTTTTAGCAAAGCCCAAAACAAATCTTGCCCACGATTTGGATTTTATCAGTTGCTTTGGATTAACCTTAGGTTCACGTTGAGACATTTGATCAAGGTTACTGCTAATCCTGTTCCAAATACGCATAACAGTACTATCATCCGGTTTAACTGAATTATTGTATTGTTTAAACACACTCTTTATGTTATCCATTTTCTTTATTCACCAACTTATTAGCTTTTCCCAATGCCCTATTCTGAATCACCTTTACATTGCCTTCGGAAATTTTTAACTCCAGTGCACACTCTTTTACGGTATACCCCAAAATAAACCGCAATCTTAGAACTTCTGCCTGCCTGGCAGGCAACTGATTTAGTATTTTCCTTACAAGTCGCTCGTTCTTATTGTCATTATTGGTATGTCGATCATTTTCATGACTCTGCAAAATATCATTACCAATGCGATCAGCCACTTGCTCTATTTTTTCTTCATCCATCGGAATGGTCCCTCTTTTTTTGTTGAAATATGTGTATACTTCATTTCTTGCAATTTTATACACCCATGTTTTAAAAGAGCTTTTTCCCCTAAATTGTTTAAGTTTTTCAAACGCTTTTGTAAAGCTTTCTGCGACAATATCATCGGTAACTTCTTTTCCTAATGAGAACGAGTATACAAAGCGGTATATACAACTAACGCTTTCTTCGTATAAGGCCTGCATTGCGGTGCTATCTCCGTTTTGTGCTGTTTGTACCAACTTTGATTCGTTCACCTTGCGTTATTTATATAGATTATGCAGGTTACAGTATTATACACTGTAAGTATCGGTAAGTATCGATAAATACCGGTAAATACCGGTAAATATCGGTAAGTATCGATAAATATCGTAGTAGGGACAGGTCTAGACCGACATGCCGCAACATTCAAATAACGAAAAGATCATGACTCTAATAACCCCGTGACGGTCTTACACCCACACCCCTGCTAACAAATAACGAGCTGGTCAATATATTTTCCAATGCGTGTAGGTGTATGCAAAGATCGGTCTCTTAGAATGGTTATCCACTGGCAATTTCCCGAACTGGAGGTGCGGGTCTAGACCTGTCCCTACGAAAGATGATTCAACCATTTGACAAGCCCGTTTTCAGCATGCTATATTGGTGGTGACTAGTGGTGATATGTGGGGTTACCACCTTGGAAACAAATCCGAATAATGAATTTAAATAAACAGGTTTTACAATGCTAATAGGTGAATTCATGCAAAAGGTTGGAGAAAAAAAACGCATAGCAATTCCGTATGATCTACGAAAAGAGCTAAAAGGTAAGTTATATATAACTCGTGGGTACGAAAATTCTTTAGTGCTCGTTAACAAGGATCGCTTTGAAAAGATAACAAGCGAAATCACAAACGGCTCAATAATTAATAATTTTGTCAGGGATACTGCCAGAATCTTGGTTGGTGGCGCAAAAGAAATATTACCCGATACTCAGGGTCGATTTGTGATCCCGGACAATCTCTTTAAATATGCACAAATACAAAAAGAGGTAGTCTTTGTCGGACTTCTTAACTGGATAGAAGTCTGGAGCACGGAAAGCTGGCAGAAACGACTTTCTTATCTTGACACACATGGTGAAGAAATTGCACAAAAACTTACAAACCAAAACAGAAATGAATAAGGCACCAGTACATAAACCGGTACTTTTAGAGAAAGTTATTGAGTACCTTAATATTGTTCCTGAAGGGAACTACGTTGATGCAACATTAGGTGATGGCGGACATAGCACTGAAATCCTTAAGGCACTAGGCTCAGGTAAGCTTGTAAGCCTAGATCACGATACCGAAAGTATAGAGTTCGTAAAAACAAATAACCCATTAGCCAAACTTGACAACTGGATAATTGAAAAGGCCAACTTTAAATCCATGAAAAAGATTTTAAATAAACACAACATTGAATCTATAAACGGAGTCTTATTTGATCTTGGACTTAGTAGTAGACAGCTCGCCCAGAAAAATCGTGGCTTTAGCTTTTACGGAAGCAGCAAGCTCGATATGCGAATGGATAAAGACCTATTAGTAAACGCCTTTGATCTTTTACATGCTCTATCAGAGTCCGAACTAACCAAACTCTTTACAGTATACGGACAAGAACGTTATAGCAAATCAATTGCCAGAGAAATAATAAAAGCCAGAAAAGCAGAAGAGCTTACAACCACGCACGAGCTTGTAAAGGCAATCTACAAGGGAGTGCCGGAAAACTACGACAGAGGAAGAAAACACCCGGCAAGACGGGTTTTTCAGGCATTAAGAATTGCCGTCAACGACGAAATTAACAACCTAAAAGCAGCGCTTCCGGAGGCATTTTCCTTACTTTCTCACAAGGGACGACTAGTCATTCTTGCATACCACTCACTCGAAGCCGGTGTTGTTGAAAGTTTCATTAATGAAAACTTCGACAGCCTTTCGCTTCTTACCCCAGTCCCTCTTACCCCAGAAGAAGAAGAAGTATTGGAAAATAAACGCTCTAGAAGCGCCAAGCTTTTTGTAATAGAAAAATCTACATAACATAACAAACACTGCCGTGACACTGCCCAAAAACAGACAATCATTCATCAAAATTCCAAGGCTTTCATCTCTTACAATCTGTTTTTTGATTGGACTCATATCTGTGTTAAGTTATATAACAGTCAAACTTTATTCCTCGACGCAACTATTACCAATCGGCAGTGAACTAAGACAAATTGAAGAGGAAGTTGAAAAAATCACAGATAGCTCGGCAACTGTTTTAAATGATCTTGCACACTATAATTCCACTGAACTTATTCGCATTCAGGCAGAAACAGAGCTTGAAATGAAAACACCTGAAACGGTAATATACCTTCCAGTAGGAAATTTGGCACAGGTTAAGTAAAATGAATGTACGTCGTAATTCCGAGTCCGATATGCTCCCAAGATTAATCTGGGTATTCCTAGGTTTTTCCATATTTATCGGACTTATCGTCTATCAAATGTATAAATGGCAGATTGTTTTTCATGAACGATACAGAACGGCTGCGGAAAACCTTACTAGCGCACAAGAAACCATTGTTTCACAACGGGGAATAATCTACTCATCGGACGGCACAGTCCTTTCTATAGATGAACCTGTATGGTTTTTATATTTTTCGATAGGAAGTTCAAGTTATGACAAGAAAACATTTATAGAGCAAAAAGATACCGTTCTAAAAATTATTTCGGATACACTTGGATTTTCATATGAAGAACTTTCAGCAAATATTGAAAAAAATCCAAACTACTATCCGATAAAGCATTTTATCGACGACTCAACAAAACGAGCAATCGAAGAACAAAATCTTTTCGGAATTCATTTTGAAAAGGAGTATCGACGTATCTATCCAAACGGAAAACTTGCAGCAAACGTTCTTGGGTTTGTAAAAAAGAATGATTATGGTGAAGATGAGGGTCAATACGGCGTTACACAATTTTATTGGGGTGCACTTTCAGGCACAAAGGGTTATTCACTTTCGGAAAGGGATATCTTAGGAAATATTATTCTTGAGGCTGATTACGATCCTATCCGCCCACGTGACGGTAAAGATATTGTACTAACAATTGATTCAACGGTTCAACGAATTGTAGAAGACGAACTTAAGCAAGGAGTAGTCGAAACCGGATCAAAAGGCGGAGTCGCAATTGTAATGGATCCCAAAACAGGGGAAATTATTGCAATGGCAAGCTATCCAACCTATGATCCAAATAAATATTGGGAAGTAAAAGACACCGGAGTTTACAGAAATAGAGCTGTATCCGATGCTTATGAATACGGGTCAGTTAATAAACCACTTACGATCTCAATGGCGCTTGAGCTTGGAAAAATTGATGAGAACTATATCTGTTATGATAATTATGGATATATAGAAGTATACGACTATAAACTCTACACTTGGAATAAACGTCCCGATGGAGCCCTAACCCCTGCCGGTGTTCTCCAAAAGTCAAACAATGTGTGTGCCGCACAAATTGGAATGTTACTAACTCCTGAGGAATATTATAACTATCTTGTAAAATTCGGAATTGGAACAAAAAGCGGAATAGGCCTTGGTGATGAAGTCTCAGGACTCTATCCTAACCACACTGAATGGACAAAACTTGACGTTGCAACTGCTTCGTACGGACAAATGATTACTGCAACCCCAATCGAAATTATTTCAGCCATTTCGGCAATTGCAAATGACGGCAAGCGAATGCAGCCCTATATTGTTGAAAAAATAGTCGGACCGGATGAAACACTTATTGTTGAACCTAGAGTTGTTTCAACCCCTATATCAAAAGAAACGGCTGATTCTGTATCACAAATGATGTCAACTGTTGTTACGGAAGGCGATGCCAGATATTACCTTAACGAATTTCCCGAATACAAAATTGCCGGAAAAACAGGAACTGCCCAAATTGCAAGGATTGATGCCCCGGGATATCAAGAAGGAAAGACTAACGTAACTTTCGTGGGATTTGCCCCTTACGATAATCCGCAGTTTATTATGCTTGTAAAGCTTGAAGAGCCAACTACGAGTACTTTTTCGGCAGATACCGTTGTTCCTGTTTGGGCAAACATTTTTAGAGCCATTAAGGACGAAGTGGTGGATTTATAGATGCATCTGTATTAGCACTGCAAATAAAGCATAAATAAACGTTACAAAGATCATTTTTTATCTCTTAATCACCATATCCGGTGTAATCATGCGCAAAAGCTCGTTATATTTCTCGGCACGTTCGGACCGACTAGGTGCACCGGCTTTTATAAATGTGGTCTGACCTCCTACTGCAATATGTGAAATTGTAGTGTCGACAGTTTCCCCGGATCTGTGTGAGGTCGCAATTTTTATGTCATTGTCCTTGCAAAGTTTTATAGCTTCGAATACGCCGGTTATCGTGCCTATCTGATTTGGCTTAATAATTATCGAGTTAATTGCGTTTGTATCAATACCCTTCTGAATTCGGTCAACATTAGTGACAGTAAGATCATCTCCCATACAGTAGCGATTTTTAACATCCATAATTGGTTTGAGAGTTGCAAAGCCCTCCCAATCATCCTCGTGAAACCCATCCTCCAAAATAAGAATTGGGTATTTATCTAAAAGCATTGTGTAATAGGCCACAACGTCCTGAAAGGTTCCTTCAACATTTGTCACCTTTCCATTCACAAGCTGATGTGGCAACTTATACCACTTTCTTTCGACATCGTAGTATTGTGATATAGCAACATCAAGCCCAATATTTACTTGATCACCTGGAGTGTATCCCGATGTTTCGATTGCTTTAATTAGGAGCTCCATTGCTTCAACGTCTGATGGAAGATCGGGAGCAAAACCACCTTCATTTCCTACATCTGTATCGATTTTTTGATTGCTAAGAAGCTTTAATAACGTTTGAAAAATTTCGGCACCTGCTCTTATCTTTTCCCTTATGTCAGGAATACCGGATGGAATTATCATGAATTCTTGTATTGCAATATTGTTATCGGCATGGGCACCTCCGTTAAATACATTGAACATTGGTGTCGGAAATATCAGATTGGGAGGATAAGCCAGCCCATATTCATCTTTTAATATTTTCATTATGTATCTATATAAGGGTACATTCTCTAAATATGCACCTGCCTTTAAAACTGCAATAGACACAGCCAAAGCTGCATTAGCTCCAATATTTGAAAAATTTTCGGTTCCATCGGAAGCTCTGATGCTTTCATCGATTTGTTTTTGAAGCCTTGGATCAAGTCCCATAATTTGCGGACCTATTAAGACCTCGGCATTTACACATGCTTGTAATACACCTTTACCGTGGTACCGTTTGGGATCATTAGTATCACGAAGCTCTACAACCTCGTGAGTCCCGGTAGATGCACCACTAGGAACCGATGCTCTATGAAACGATCCGTCGGTTAAAATTAAGTCAACCTCGACGGTGGGATTACCTCGGGAATCAATAATCTGCCTGGGAATTATATCTTTTATTGTTACCGGTGCCATTCTAAAATAAACATAAACTAAGTCTTACTTTAGTATACCTTAAACAGTAAAGTAGTGAAACAGTGAAGTAATACACTCCGGAAGATACCTATGAGAGAAGTGGCAAGCTTTAACACAAAGGCAAAACAGATAAAGGGTTCACTTCGAACATAGGAATCAACGGAAGCTTAAGCAGTGAAGCAGTAACGTAGTGAAACAGTGAAGTAGTGAAGTAGTAAAACAGTCAAGTAATCACCGAAAAGCTAGTGTGAGAAGAAGAAATCGCTTTAGCAAAAAGGCAAAATAAGCAAATGGCTTCCGATGAACATAGGAATCGAGGGAAACTTAAGCAGTGAAATAGTGAATAGACTAGCAAGCAAGAGACTATAGCAACAGGATCACTATGAGAAGTAAAATTTGTGCTATACTAAAATCTGATAATTTTTTACATAACAAAAAATGAAGTACGAAATAAAAGGTGGAAATCTCCCATACATTGTAATGAAACTCTCAAAAGGAGAATCCGTGTTTTCCGAAAAGGGCGGAATGGCCTGGATGAGTCCACAAATTAAAATGGAAACAAATATGCGAGGCGGTGTTATGAGTGCAATCGGTCGAGCATTTAGCGGAGAAAGTATGTTTTTGGCAACCTTCACGTCTGAAGCAGATGACGCAGAAATTGCCTTTACCTCGGAATTTCCAGGACAAATTATTGAATTTGATTTATCAGGTAACAGTATAATTACACAGAAAGATGCATTCATGGTTGCAGAAAATACAGTAGAACTATCCGTTCACTTAACAAAACGTTTTGGAATGGGACTTTTAGGCGGTGAAGGCTTTATCCTTCAAAAATTATCAGGCAAAGGCAAAGCTTTTATCGAAGTTGCAGGATCAGTTGAAGAACGTCTCTTAACAGAAGGAGAAGAACTACTAGTCGATACCGGATATATTGCCGCATATGAAGACAGTGTAACTGCAGACATTCAAATGGTTAAAGGATTTAAAAACATTTTGTTTGGTGGTGAAGGCTTGTTTTTGGCAACAGTAAAGGGTCCAGGCAAAGTATGGCTACAAAGCATGCCCATTATGGAACTTGCAAAAAAGATTATTCCTTATGTTCCAAGAAGAGGATAGTAAGTAGTGAAATAGTACAGACATGTCTCGGACTTGTACGGTGAAGTAGTATTTAGCCGGTAGCTTGTGTTGGAAATCCTTTGTCGATCTACAAGAGAATGAGCTAATCAACCGCCTGCAGGGAACTTTGATAAAGTCTTCTTAGTCTTGCAAAACGCTCATCAAGAGCTTCTTCCATATCTATTCCTTCACGTTGACCAATTAAGTAAAACTTCACTAATCGGTTTAGACTCTTTGCAGAAACCAAAAGCCCTTCTCCGAGAGCTCCAACTACCAATCTTAAGGCTCGATTATTCAATCCCCCTGCGAGTTCACACAGAAGTATTCAACCCATAATAGCGAGGAAAGTACTGTTACTTTTTTTTATATCGTTCGTATTACTATGCATAACCAACATAAATTTACAAAACTTAAAATGGTTAAAAACAAAGGGTTAGTCATTGCATTGTCAATGATTACTGTGCTCTTCTTAGGTATTGCTACCGGACTGTTTATCGAGAATAAGACTCCGGTAGTAAACACCTTGTTCTCCTCGAACAACAATGGCACAGGAACTGAAAAAGAGGAAACGATTACCGATGAAAATATCGAATCGTTAAGTACATCATATACATTAAAACTACCAAATGACAAGCAAATAAAAGTACCTGCAAGCTGGCAGGTTACAGAGGTAACTGTAAACGTTTTACAGCTTGATGCCCGAATTCCCCAAGAACAAGGCATCAGCTTCTTCGCCCCTCTTTGTAAGCAATCTGAAGATGGTTGTGATGTCGAAGGAATATACCCAATTCATGATAAAAGTGTGGTCAGGCTTTCTAATGGAGAATCGGAACTTTATATAGAAGAAAGGTCTTTACATGTAGTTGGTCCAATAGGGTTTCAATGCGACATTTTGGAAAAGGATATCTCCGAGTACACAATTGTATTCGAATCAAAAGGTGAGGACCATGTGGGATTAGTTCGTTCAGAAAGTGCTGGCAACTGGACCTACACCCCTTACAGATTCACTGAGACAGATATGTGTCTTGGAACAGTTGGTCAACCTAACTATATTATGGCAACAATAGGTTTAGAAACTTATGTGTTCAATGGAAATTCTGAAGATATTGCTGTTGCGGATGGGTTAATGATTGATTACCTGGATCTCGAATAATGGTTAATATGCGGCGGGCCAATCGGCCCGCCGCACACAGATTACAGTTTCTTGTTATCTATTCCTTGCTACTCTCTTTCTTTTTGCCTTCACCCGTACTTGCCCACTTAGTCACAAATGCAATAATTGTAAAAATAAACGAGGCAAGTAGTAGTGTAAGAACGCTGTCAACACTTCGAATAGAAGGAGTCTCGAGGATTGCAAGATCCAAAGGCGCAAGTGAGCCTCCGGTAAATGCAAAACCGTCAAACAAAAGCGTTCCAATATAAATCACAAAAAATCCAATAAGCGTCCCCATTAAGAGAAAAATTAACAGATTTTTCTTTTTTAACTGGCTGTAAACATACTCGGTAAGCCAGATTGCCGCAGTAATTAAAAGTGCAACAAGAAAAAGCGTTGCCTGATTTGCAATAATAATTCCGGAAAGCACTGAATTTATTATCCAAGCCGACGTAATACTTGTTAGAAAATATAAAACGTATTTTTTCAACACATTAATATATTAAATTATTTAAGTTTTTTTCTATTCCTAAAGTATACAAAAATACCACCACCAATTACAAGAACCGATACCCCGGCAAAAACATAGTCAACAACTCCGGTAGAAGGAGAACTTTGAGTGTATCCACTTATGTCTGTAACAATTTTGTAAGATCCAACCGAAGGAGCAACTGTTAGAATGTTTGCAGGCGGACTACCTGTTCCATAAATGACTGTATTTCCAGGTGAATCAGCTCCGTTATATCGAAAATTTAGATTGGTGTCACCAATTCTTAAAGCTCTAAAATATACGGTTGCAAACCGCTCTGGAACACTGGTATTTGTATAGGAAGAAGAGCAATATCCAGTAATAATAACATATCCACTATCATTTGATACACCATACTCTGCGGCCCCGGTAGGATAGTTACAGTACATATTGGTTCGTTCAACCTTTGTAACCTCGAAATATGAAGGATCGAATTCAAATACAACTCTCGTGGATAACGAATTCTGCCCCGCAGTATTTACCAGAATGTCAACCCAAAACTCCTCACCTACTCCTGTGAATCCACTTCCGGGAGAAAATGCAACACTGGGTAAACTGCTTCCTCCGGAAGCATAAGCGAAGGATGTAAAAACACGAAAAAACAAAGCTGCTGTAAGCATAACCTTAAGAATTTTGCTCATGACTCATTATATAGTAATCGCAAAATGCTGACCAGTAGGGACAGGTCTAGACCGACAGGGGTATTAAATTCACATTATGCCAACTTGGTTTCTTCCATATGGGGGTGCGGGTGTGTTAATGTTAAGTATGGAAGAAAAAGGAAGGAAAAGACAACGGCTTAAAGGATACGACTACAAAACACCAGGATTTTACTTTATTACAACGGTAGTAAAGACAAGGCCCCAGATCCTAGGCAAGATTAAGAGAAATATGTTTGTCTTAAGTGACTTAGGCGCAATCATATTGGGTTGTTGGCATGACTTACCTGTTCATTATTCCGGAATAGATTTGGATGCCTTCATTGTAATGCCAGACCATTTGCATGGGATAATTCACCTGATTGAACCAGAAAAAAACTTGTCTGAAATCATGAGAGGATTTAAATCGAACTCATCATGGAGGATAAACAAGAGGTTTCCCGGCAGATTCGAATGGCAAAGATCTTTTTACGACCATATTATTCGGAATGAAAGAGATCTACAACGTGTTCGTAATTACATATACTTTAACGTGCAAAAGCACAAAGGACATATTGGTAAGCACTCTCTGGACCCCCTGCCGGTCTAGACCTGTCCCTACGTAAAATAAAAAAATAAAAAAATCATTTACGAATCCATTGGGCAATGCTACTCGCGGCAATAGCGCCTTCGCTACAAGCCGTGATGATTTGATGATACTTATTTGAATTTGTAGTTATATCGCCGGCAGCCCAAATTCCATCCACATTGGTTGCCTGATCAGGTTTGACTACAATATATCCATCCAAATCAACACTAAGCCCTAGCCCTTGAGTAAATGCTGTAGCAGGTGTGGTTCCAACCTCGATAAATATACCGTCTAGCAGAATTTCGCTCTGCCCATCATGAGGTGACGCAAGCCTAACACCTGTAACTTTATCTTCTCCCAAGACAACTTCAACCTCGGTTTTTAATAGCACTTCAATATTTTCTTTTTTATTTATGGAATCGATTAAAACCTGATCACCCTTTTGGGTGCTTCGCACAAACTGATAGACTTTCTTAGCAACTCCGGACAAATACAAACTTGCCATGTTTGCTGCGTTGGCTCCACCAATTACTCCTACAATTTTATCTTTGTAAAATGGACCATCACAGGTGGCACAGTAGCTAACGCCTTTTCCCACAAGACTTAGCTCGCCCTTAATACCAAGTTTTTTATGATATGTTCCAGTAGCAATTAGCACTGCCTTTGAAGTATATTCTTTTCCCAAACCTGTTTTTACAACAAAGCACTCGGTCTCTTTTTCTATTGAAATAACTTCATCAATCACAATCTCAGCTGCATTATTCTCCACAACCTCTTTCATTTTTTGCATAAGCCCAATTCCTGATATGCTTTTTTCTGTTGGGAAATTGCACACATTGTGAGCTTCTGTTGCAAGCCCGCCGGGAATAGAGCCTATTACTACATTACTAATTCGATAGCGGGATGAATACACCGATGCGGTATATCCCGCCGGACCCGCGCCTATTATTATAAGATCATAAGTTTGCGCTGACATTATATGTTTTTTAATTTATTGATTTTAGTGTCCGCAACCAGGACATGTTGCACAAGCTCCACTACAACCGCTGCTTCCTATACTAACTGGTTTTATTATCTTTTTGCAGTCAGGACTTTTGCACTTTGGACACACAATTTTTTTCTTACCAAGCTCAGAAAGCTTAAGCTCTACTTCGAATTCATGCTTACACGACTGGCAGACATAATCATATTTCATACTCTAATTTTTCCGCATCTTAGATATTTATGCAAGTACTAGTTGCTCCATGTTTACCAGGGACCTTAATTGTGCTACAATGACCAGTCAATAACGAGTATACATTCATATAAACTTACCACAATCAGCAAATGGCAGAAGTACAAACAGATAAGCCTTTAGCCGAATCAACCTCCAAAACTAAAACCAACGAACCGATAAAATCACAAAGTCGAGGTGCCGTTATCGAAACTAATATAGTTGATGAGATGAAGAAAAGCTACATCGACTATTCTATGAGTGTTATTGTAGCCCGTGCCCTTCCCGATGTACGTGATGGACTTAAACCTTCCCAGCGTAGAATACTTGTAGCAATGAACGATCTTAACCTGACTCCGACAGGTCATTACATTAAATGTGCAAAAATCATTGGAGACGCCACAGGAAACTATCACCCACACGGTGATGCGGCAGCTTATGGAACACTAGTAAACATGGCACAAGACTTTAGTACCAGATATCAGCTAGTCTTTGGCCAAGGAAACTTTGGTTCGATCGACGGCGATCCTGCTGCTCATATGCGTTATACCGAGGCCAAAATGACCCGATACACAGTTGCACTTCTAGAAGATTTAGAAAAAGGTGCCGTTTCATATCAACCCAACTACGATGCCCGGCTTAAAGAACCAAGCGTACTTCCGGGACTATTTCCAGGACTAATCTGTAATGGTGCCGAAGGAATTGCCGTAGGTATGGCAACAAAAATTCCACCTCACAATCTTTCTGAAATTACCGACGCTCTAATTAACATGGTTGACTTAGGTAACAAGTGGAGTGGCAAGCCTGCATATAATAGACTCCGCCACGAAAAGGAAAACGCCGAAAAGATCCCTAGAGTACTTTCCAATCAACCCGAGAGCTGTTTTGAAAACTATCTGGAAGGAGCAACCTTAAACGAAGGTGAAGTTCTTTATCCGACATTCAGAAGTGAGATTACCGTCGAGGAACTAATGAAATTTGTTAAAGGACCTGATTTCCCAACCTACGGAATCGCTTACAATAAAAAAGAGATGGCCGAAATGTACGCAACCGGTCGTGGCCGTGTACTTATGCGGGCCAAGGCCGATATTGAAGAATTAAAAGGTGGCAAATTTGCAATTATTATTACAGAACTTCCATTCCAAACAAACAAAGCATTCCTAATAGAAAAGATTGCAAGTCTTGTAAAGCTCGGAAAAATCAAAGGAATCTCAGGACTCCGTGATGAATCGACAAAAGACGGAATTAGAGTTGTTGTAGAGCTTTCACGAAACAGTAACCCACAAACAGTATTAAACAAGCTCTTTAAATACACCGACATGCAAAAGGCCTTTAACGCCAACATGATTGCACTTGTCGATGGTGAACCAAGAACCTTAACTTTGCGCGAAATCTTGGAACAGTACCTAACTCACAGAATTGTCGTTACAATTCGTAAAAATGAGTTTAATCTATCACAGGCTCGATATCGAGAACATATTCTTGAAGGATTAAAAATTGCACTTGATTTTCTTGATGAAGTCATTGCAACCATTCGTGCTTCAAAAAACCAGGAAGACGCAAAAGTTAACCTTATTACTAAGTTCAAGCTTACCGAAGTTCAAGCTCAGGCCATTTTGGACATGCAACTTAGGCGACTTGCCGCACTTGAACGTCAAAAAATCGAGGATGAATACAAAGAAGTCCAAAAAAACATTAAAGATATAATTGCACTTCTCGAAAGTAACGATAAAATCCTATCAACAATTAAAGCCGATCTCTTGTCACTTAAAGAAAAGTACGGCGATGCTCGCAGAACCAAAATTGTTGCCGGCGGAGTTGATGATTTCTCGGAAGAGGATTTGGTTACAAATGAGCCAACAATTATAGCTCTAAGCAGTCTTGGATATATTAAACGTACAAATCCTAATACTTACCGCACTCAAAAGCGTGGCGGGAAAGGCTCTGTTGCAGCAAAGACCAAAGACGGCGACTTTGTAAAAGAATTGTTCATGTGTGAAACCCACGATTCCATAATGTTTTTCACAAGCAAAGGTAAAGTTTTTGTGGTTAAGGCATATGATATTCCGGAATATGGAAAACAAGCCAAAGGTATTCCTATTGTCAACTTTATTCAGATCGATGCCGACGAAAAGGTAACAGCCGTTCTTCCTAAGCGCACATCAGACAAATCCCAAAAATACTTTATTATGTCAACCAAACAAGGTATTGTTAAAAAAACTAAGCTTTCGGAATTTGACAAAATTCGTGCTAGCGGACTTATTGCGATTTCACTAAACACGGGTGATGAGCTTTCGTATGTTAAATCCACAAGCGGTAAAGACAATATTATGCTTATAACTCGTGAAGGAAAATCAATTCAGTTCAAAGAAACCGACGTTAAATCAACAGGAAGAAATACTAAAGGTGTTACAGGTATTAAATTTGCAAGCGATAGCGATTTTGTTGTTAGCATGGATGTTATTCCCTCACCTGACGGTAGAAACCTTATTATTTCAGATAATGGTTACGGTAAATTTACCTCACTTACCAACTATCCTACCCAAAAACGTGGTGGCAAAGGTGTAAAAACCATGGAGATTACTACAAAGACCGGAAAAGTTGCCGAAACTAGAATTATTTCCAACGGCGAATCCGAAATTATGGTTGTTTCAGAAAAAGGTGTACTTATCCGAATTGGAATTACCAAGATTCCAACACTTAATCGAATTACTCAGGGTGTTCGCATTATGAAGCTCGATTCCGGCGATAAGGTTGCTTCGTTGGCCGTTGTAGAGGAAAATATTGAAGAACCTGAAGAAAAATAATAAAACAATCTTTACCCAGCCCCGAAATTGTGATATAATACGGCATTAACTTTTGTCGCATGTTAGATTATGAGAACTGCTACCCAAGACGCATACACGCGTCTCGGAATAACACCCGAGCTGTTAGATTATCTCACCTTGCAAGGTGAGCAAAGTGAATTAGCTCAATTGCAAGAAGCTATTCAGGCAGAACTGGTTAGACCCGAAATAGCTCAAACTCTTCAACTTATAGATAAAACACCGCTCGGCATTTTGTTTCAGAATCTATATAAAAGGCTCGGTAATAGCCCAACCTTTTCGCTCATCTTACACACAGTCCTTACGCATATTCAGGGTGAAGCAGTTAATTCACTTAGAGACGGAGTCTCAAACATAGCCGATACTCCCATGCAGGATCAGGCAGACGCCTATATAGCCAGAGGAACATTTGTTCTTCATTTCGGTAACTTCTCTCCAGATAAAGGTTATAAAGTTAATCCTGATGACGGGATTGTGTCATCCTCACACAATAGAGATGAACTTATGAATGCAATGAGAGCCGTAAGAAACGAGACTGTATTTGACAAAAGAGTTATAGCAAATATTGGAATACGACCAACCGATACATCGAAATCGTGTGGCATTGTAATGCAAGTTCCGGGAAATTTAGTTCTTGATGTCTTTAGGGTTCTTCGACCTGAACAACCCGCAACTAAAGATTAGGCACTCTATCATCACTTCAATCGGCCAAGTGATATGACTCCACTCAAAATTTTCAATACTATCGATATATCTGCTATACTTAAGAACAAAATAACTTTGCAAAGCAACAATGAAAAAGCGAATACTCACTGGCGACCGACCAACAGGAAAACTCCATTTGGGCCATTATGTAGGTTCACTCTTGCAGCGAGTCGAGCTTCAAGATGAATATGAGCAGTTTGTAATTGTAGCTGACATTCAAGCTTTAACAGACAACTTTGACAACCCTAAAAAAGTCCAAGAAAATGTGTTTGAGCTAGCTCTCGACTATATGGCAGTGGGAATCGACCCTACCAAATCTACAATATTTATACAATCGCAAATTCCTGCAATCGCAGAGCTTTTTATATATTTTGCAAACTTCGTATCTATAGAACAGCTGTCGCATAATCCAACAATAAAAACTGAACTCGCCGAAAAAAGTCAAACCAAAGAAGCTTTCAAAGATAGTACACCACTTGGATTCTATGTGTACCCGGTACATCAGGTAGCCGACATAATGTGTGTAAATGCCGATCTGGTTCCCGTTGGCGAAGACCAAGTTCCACATGTAGAATTAACTCGTGACATTGTCCGCAAATTTAACAAGATGTATAAAACAGACTTCTTTCATGAACCAAAAGCCAAAGTAACTAATTTGGGACGATTACCTGGTACTGACGGACAGGGTAAAATGAGTAAAAGCATTGGAAATTGCATATATTTGTCAGATGATTCCGAAACCGTAAAAGCGAAAGTCATGAAAATGTATACTGATCCAAGTAGAATAAAGGCCACGGATCCCGGAAAAGTTGAAGGAAACCCGGTATTTATTTATCATGATGCATTTAACCCAAATAAGTCAGAGGTAGCCGAACTTAAGGAAAGATACACAAAAGGCACCGTGGGTGATGTAGAGGTAAAAGAAAAACTGTTTAATGCACTTGACGAATTCTTAACACCAATCCGACAAAAGCGCACAGAACTTGAAAAGAAACCCGATTTCGTAATGGATGTCTTACATGAAGGTACAAAAAAAGTGCGCACAATAAGCAACGAAATCGTTGAAAAGACAAGAGACATAATAGGATTACGATATTAAAAACAAAGACCGTAGGGACGGGTTTAAAAACCGCCCCTACAGTCTCATACCCGACAAACAACACAAAATCATGAAAAAAATATCTAACATTTTGCCCGACTTTAAAGAACGGCAACAAAAACGTTATGTAACACAAGATTATCAATCAATTGGGCTTCATATCGCGGCAACTCTTAACGATCCCCAAAACAAGTCAACATATATTCGCCTTGCAATGAAAGAACGATCAGACCTTTTGGAAGCCGCAATGCGCTTTGTATCCGACTACCCTAAACGGGAAAACACGGTTGCTTTATTCTTGTGGAAGCTTAAGGAATTAAAACGAGTTCACAAGGTAATACCCTATGACAAAACCAGAGCACTCGAGTTAGCAACCGAGCTTTTACTAAATAACAAGCTTTTAATCTTTCCAACCGATACAGTTTATGGAATTGGCTGCAGGTTATATAGTGAAAAAGCAATAGACAAACTCTACAAAGCCAAAAAACGGTCAAAACTACAACCAACAGCAATTCTTATTGCAGACAAAGAAGAAATGCTAAGAATAACACCGCTTAGATCTCCCGTACTCGACCGGCTCATGGGCGAATTCTGGCCGGGACAACTTACAATTATTGTTCCAGTTGGAAGTCCCGAACTGTACCCTAAAGCTATCCTAAACAGAAAGGCTCAAACAATTGGAGTTCGACTCCCGAATCATACATTTACGAGGGAACTTATCCGTAAGGTTGGAGAACCTATTGTTGCCTCATCTGCAAACGAGAAAGGAGCTCCCCCACCGGGAGGCTTTAACGAGATTGACCCCAAAATAATCGACAAAGTCGATCTTGTAATTAAGGATCCAAAAACCAAAATTAAGAATAAGCCTTCAACTATTGTAGAGATACTTTCGGATGGTACTTTAAATATTCTTCGGGAAGGTGATATAGGCAAAGCCTTAATTACGGGTTGAGTCTTTAAACCAAAGTGCAGCCAGCATTGTTGCAACAGGGATAATAAGCACAATTGCTATACTTCCCACAATTGTTCTAACACACTCTTCTGCAAGAAATTCCGGAGTGAATATCTCTTTAAGTGTCCATCCATCAAGGACATACCACATTATCTCGGCGAATGCGCTTGAAATATATGCAAAACTTAACGTGTTTACCATCGATGCAATGTGGTCATTTCCTGTACGCATAGACTGTGCAAAAACTTTAAATACATTTCGCTTGAATTTAGAATTTTGCATTATTTCGTAAGTTACGTTTATCTGACTCATCGTTACGTCATCAAGAAGCCCTAACACGCCAACCACAAAGCTCACGTGAAGTATATGAGAAAGATTTGAATACAAGCCAATATCTTGAATAAGATATGATGCCCGCTGGTATGGATATCCTGTAAGCCGTGCAAAGGAAGAAAACCATACAGCCATAAAATAGGCAAACCATAAAACCAGAAGTGAAGATACAAAAGCAACAAGTGATCGATTGTTAAATCCGTGTCCGCCAAATGTAGTTATAAATATGACAAGAAATCCTACAATTGAAATGACCCAGAAAGGATGAACTCCTTTACCAATAAGTGATATTCCCAATGCAAGCACAATTATTGTGGATAGAATAAGCGCCAAAAGTGAGTTAAATCCTTGAATTCCCGATATAAAAATAAGTACGGCAACAAGAATTATTCCAAGCATTGCAAGGTAAGGTACTCGATAAACATCATAAAAAAACAAGTCCGAGCCGGCACCCTTATATAATGCAACTTTCGTGCCAACAGATAAGTCCAATGCATTTAACCGATAACTATTTTGAGGATCCTCAACGAAGGAAACTTCACCTAAATCTCCAAAACTATCTACAATGTATTCGTTGCAACTGTTGTTTATTCCATCGGGACAGATAATATTTTCTTCGACTGAAACAATTGTTCCATAAATGTAGGATGACTCGGAATCCGCTTTGAGCCAAAAATCTCCAATGGGAGTAAGCGTAAACACGTATCCGAAAATTAGAACCAGCACCGCAATTATTAATCGTTTAAGAAGTTTGTCGTTTAAAAACCTTTTAAAATCCAGCTTCATTTTTTTCTTTAGGTATATTATCGTCATAAGCAACCATTGCAGCAAAGGTTGTTATTGGAACACCAATTACAAGCCCAAGACTTCCTACAAGGGTTCTTACTATTTGATCTACAAGAAACTCGTAGTTTATAAATTCGGAAATCGGTTTGGGATTGTCGATTATTAAAAGAAGTGTACTCAAAGATCCACCTGCATATACAAGAACTAGTGTATTAATCATGGATGCAATGTGGTCACGCCCCATCTGAATGGACTGTTTATAAAGTTCCTCCGTTTTTATCTTGGGATTACTCTTTTTTATACTTTCAACAAAACCAACTTGTGCAATAGCTATATCATCTATTACACCAATGACACTAATAACAATACCGGCAATTATTAACGATTTCACATCGATATCGCCGCCCTTAAATGTTAGTAAAAGTGCAGCATCCTCGGTACCTAATCCGGTAAGATGAGTTGCACTAATAAAAAGCTGAGCCAAAATAACCGTTAAAACTAATGTTACGATAGTACTTATAACAGCAACTGTTGTTTTCCTTTTAAAGCCGTGTGCAACATAAAACGTTATGGGAATACATAGAACCGCAGTAATTATTGAAACAAACAAAGGATCTTTGCCATTATAAATCTGCGGAAGCGTATAACTAAATATAATAACAAAACTTAAAACGAGAGAGATTATCGACCTGACTCCGGTTAAACCGCCGATAATAACTACAAATGCGACAAAAATCAGGGTTAGAAGTATTACCGTGCCTCTTCTAACATAACCAACAATAAAATAATATGACTGACCATTAAGTTCATTATATTCAAGTTGGATTTTATCGGAAATTTTGTATCGAACAGAAGTTAAAGAAACCGTACTACTATTTTCAACGGTTACAGTATCGCCTTTTTGTGAACCCTTCGTTATCTCGATTTCAAGGGTTTGAGAGAAACCATCCTCTGTTTCCTGTTGATCAATGATTGATATCACCTTGCCTTCAAGCGTTTCAACAACAGAAGTATTTGAAGAAACCTCCGCCTCGGATAAGGTTTCCTCATTTAAGGAAGATTCTACATTTGATGCAACTATAACATTGGCAAATCCTGTCCAGAAAATAATAGCAAGAAACACAATCGACAAAGTTTTTTTCATGTACAAGGTTTTATAAAATGTTGTGCAATAGTATATTTTTTATTTAATCTGTTGTCAAAGCCTGGCACTTCTCTCATAGGTATCTTCCGGAGAGGAATACTTCACTGTTTCACTACTTCACTGCTTAAGCTTCCGTCGATTCCTATGTTCGAAGTGAACCCTTTATCTCTTTTGCTTTCTTGTTAAGGCGAATCTCTGCTCACATATCGGGCTTCCAGAGTATTACTTTACTGTTTCACTGCTTCACTATTTCACTGTATAATGGATTATAAGTTCCGGGAAAAATCGTGTTCAAGAAAATATCAAAAAATATTATCGTTTTACTCTTTGCAAACGGATTTTATTTTTTGTTTTCGTTTTTAGCTGCACAGGCAATGAATCATGCATTAATGCCTGCCGAGCTTGGAATTTTTAATCTTGTAACCTTTTATCTTCTTTTGATTCAAAACATATCAGATCTTGGTCAAAATTCGATAACAGCAAGAGATATTAGTCAAAAGCCCAAGAACCGTGCAACGTATTTCTGGAACTCATTATACTTAAGATTGTTAATTTTTGCTTTCGCATTTTGCATTGTACTTATCATCACTCCTTTTATTCACAATTATGTTGGATTTGCATCAGGGCTTTTAATGGGCCCGGTATTAGTTTTGATGGGTCTTTTAAAAGCACCAATTGACGTGCTTCAACAGGTTGATAACAATCTTTCCGCAAAAGCAATCTCCGAGGTGGCAGTTGCCGGAGTTAAATATGTTCTGTTTTTTATAATTGTACGTTATTTTACTTATACATCCACCACTTTTATTATTGCAACATCGTTAGCGGCAATAGTATGGTTTTTTGTCGATTTTATTATTTACAAAACCCATATTCCACCTTTCATAAAACCGGACAAAATAATTATTAGCAAGCTACTAAAACAATCTATCCTTATTGGGATTGTAATTACTTTGCACTATTTAACACACGAACTTAATAAAGCAATTCTTGATATAACCAGCAATGCCTACGAGGTTGGGATCTATTCTGCAGCACAAAAAATTCTTACACTGGCAACAGTTATTCCGGGACTAATTATGACACCAATATTTCCGGAAATCGCAAGAAACATAAAAAAGATCCAAAACCTTAAAAAAATATTTTTATATGCAATAATTGTATTAAGTATTCTAGGCCTGGGAATAAGTTTGGCCATCTATATTTTCTCCAACCCCATAATAGACTTTATAAACGGATCGGAATATATGGAGAGTGTAATACCACTAAGAGTAATAACATTAGGAATCCCATTCGTATTTTGGCAGCATCTTTGGGGTTACACACTAATCTCATTTAATAAAGCCAAGATTTATCTTGTATTTTCAGTCACGTCCATTATTGTAAATATATTTGTCGGAACTATTTTGTGTCAGCTATTTGGAGCAACCGGAGCGAGTGTAACCTTTGTAATAGCAGAAGGAATAGTATCAATAGCATCGGCCTACTACGTTATAAAGAAACTTGTTTATAAAAGTCCGTAAACAGCATTGTGTTTTCGCAGAAACTTATCACTGCTAAACTTTTTCATAGACATAATTCCATGTTTACCAAATTCAGTTCTTAATTCATTGTCGGTCAAGAGTGTTTTAAGTTTATGAGCAAAATCAATTGTATCGTTAAGTCTTGTTAAATATCCATTTTTGTTGTCTTGAACAACCTCCGGAATTCCGCCAACTTTATATGCAACAACCGGAAGTCCTACCGACAACGCCTGTGCAATCCCAAGTCCAAAACTCTCAGATATTGACGTCTGGATATAAACATCTGAATTTAGAAGAAGGTTTGTAACACTTGGTACCTGACCCATTAGCTCGAATCGGGTTTCAATACCCAAATCTTTTATCAGATTCTTAAAGTTATTAAGTTCACTGCCCGAACCTGCAATACAGACTTTAATCGGAATCGATGCAGGGATTAGGTCAATAACTTCCGCAAGATTGTTATACCCCTTAGAAAAACTAAAATTGCCTACTGTCGAAATAATGAGCTCTTCCTTCGGGGAATGCGTAACAACCTCTTGGGGAGTCGGTACGGAGTTGTAAATCACTACAAGTTTATTTGAGGAAACACCATGAGCTTCAAAAAACTTTTTTACGCTCTTCGAGACGCAAACAATCTTTTTAACCATTGGTGACAAAAAAAGTAATGCTAATTTCTGGAAAAATCCGGATATAAAACTTGGCAGCTTTAAATCATTTGTCCACAAATGCTCTGTGTAAAATAAGTTGCGTGTACGACCCAACCCACAAAAAATCCCAAATATCAGGCTCGAGATCCCATGAATATGAATAGTCGATTTAAGCGGAATGCCCCGCCTAACACGAAACAGATCAAACAGATTAAGGTCGGAACGAACATGTTTAATGGTTTTTCCAAACTTATTCGCCCAAGCTTGTAGAGTACCGGTAGGGCATATAAGGGTGATATTATGTTCCCCGGAAAATCCTTTTATAAGTTCAGAAATAACCATTCCGCAACCGGAATACAGATTCGATTCTTTGGTTATATAAATAAGGTTCATCGATCAAAAAAAAGTTTTATGTAACGAGATGCAATTTTGTAATTAAAGAATGCATGAGCATGACCCGATCCCGGAACAAGTACTGAATCAATATTTAGTTTTCTGGCCATATACTTCATTTGCTCAATAACATATTCATGATCTTTTTCGGCATAAACCGATAAATATTCAATCTTCGGGAACTTATTCATATTAATCTTAATCTTTTGGATATTCTCAAGAAGTTTAACTGTTTTTACAATATCCATCTTCAAAAAATCTGTCATCAGGTCTTTTAGTCGAAAACTTTCTTCAAAATATTTAAATTCCGATACAGAGGACACAGTAAAATACATCATGAGGAAAAAGGACGCATATCCTTTGAAGTATGAACTTATACCCTTTCGAGAAACAAATTTAATAATCTCCTTTTGAATCCTGCTAAATGCAAGTGCTGAACCGTCCATAAAGGTAGACATTAGAACAAACTTTTCCGGATTAATATATCCTTTAGTAAGTGCATATTGTGAAATAAATCCACCCATTGAGTACCCTATGACGTAATATTTTTCATAATTAAAACTCTTAACAAACTTTGCCACAAGCTTGGCATATTTTGAGACTTTAGGACGAAATCTTCCGACAACAGTTCTCCCACTCCAATAAGGAAAGTCCAAGGCTATTGTTTTATATCTTGGAGAAAGCTCTTGCATCATTGGCTGGAAAATGGTTGAAGAAAATGGAAATCCCGGGAACAAAAAAACCGGGACTCCGCCGTTTCCAAGTTCTCTATAAAAAATACTTACCTTCCCAATCTGCATTCTTCGCCTATATCCCTTTTTCGCCTCTTTTTGATTCATACTCTAGGATATAGGTTTGATCATTAAAAATCAAGTATTGTTAATAAGTTAAACTGCTGAACAACACATTTATCAGATAAGCAGAAAATTTTAGCACTGTCGGTAACCGGTAAGGAAACTTTAGTTATGTTTATATCATTAACCGATTGGTGTTCAACCGTTGCCTGATCACCGCTTGAAAGCAAGTATAACTTGCCATCATGACTTGCAGCATCGACAAACTTAGGAAGATTAGTTTCATTCTGATCACACATTAACTTTTGTTCCAAGACGCTTACACTACACAAGTCTTCACTTAGTAGAACAAAATCGTCGGTATATGCTAGTGATTGTACCGAATCATTATTACGAAAATAAGCAATTGGCTCTCTCGGGAACACTGTATAAAACGTGTTACCGTTCAAAATATCCCCCGAAACTTCAAGCTGAATTGAGAATTCTTCGAGGAACAAAAGACCCGTGTCTCCGATATCGTAAACTCTTATCGTTGAAATATCTTCTGTAGCACTCGAGATCTCCTTATATGTAATAAGATAAAGTCTTTCATCCCATATGATAAAATCCGAGAAAAGCTCATCAGGCAGTGAAAACACAACACCGCCAAGCGTTGAGACAAAGATGCTTTGGTAATAATTATATAAATTATTGGGACTACTACCACCCAAAACACCCGAATATCCGAAGTAGTCACCACTTCCGCGTATAAGATCTGTCTCCGAGGAAACAATTTCTTCACAGGTTTCATTACACAGATAACCAATTCCCGAAGAATCTTTAACCAAAATTCCATCGGTTAAGAACCCAACAAATTGATAATCACTGAGGATCTTTACACGAACATTGTTGGAGTCCTCACCGGGGTTTAAATCCCTCCTGATTAAAAACGATACAAGATATACAGTCGAGTACAACAAAAAGCTTACAATAACTACAATTCCCAAAGCCCATACGACAGATAAAAGCCGTTTTTTGTTTTCTGACATTTTGATTTTTATAAAATTATCAAGGCTAGGATTATCCCAAGAACTGTTCCCAGCATAAACTGAACAAATATTGAAGTATATATAAAGTCCGCTATAGACTTAACATTTTTTGTTAAATTGTAAATTAATTTATATATAAACACCCTCATAATTTAGTATTCCGGATGGGGATTATCTCCTGTAAGTCGTCCCGGGTAAACACCTGATCCACTTGTAATAACTTCATTCCAATTAATATCTATATAAGGAACAGGGTCAACATGAGTACTTTGAGCCCTATCCAATCTAAGTTCAAAATGCAGATGATACCCTAAAGGTTGACAATTATATGCACCGGTTTTACCGGAAGTTGCAATCACCTGTCCTCTACTTACCCGTTCGCCGACAACAAGTACCGTTCCATCAGATTTAAGATAATTTTCAAGATGAAAATATGCAGAATACATCCCATTATCATGTTTTATAAGTAAAATCTTTCCGCCGGAGTTACATTCACCGCCATAACTGTCCCAGGCAATTACTTCAACAGTGCCGTCGGCAGGTGCGAGAATCGGCTCAAGCACACTACCAAAGTCGATACCCTTATGAGGTGCCTGAAACGCAGTATAACCATGCCATTGTGTTACGTTTATAAGTCTGGAAAACATGAACGAAAAATACTTACTTCCTGACATACTAACTTCGGGGGGAATTAAAAACCAGGTCGAAGGCCGACTAAATTCAAAGCTTCCAAAATAATCTCCCAAACTTGTATATGAAGTAAGAAAAAGATGCTGCTTAATCCGATACAACCTTTTGGCATTAAGGTCCTCTACCCTATACTTAAGTGTAAACTCCTCAGTGTTCGGCTTTTCGGAAGTTATAAACCCGTTGACAGGTTGGGAGGTTAACTGTCCATAAATCCAACTATTGCTTGAACTATCCTCAACTTTAAGTGTCTCCGTAAAATATGTCTCCTCAATACAACTAAACCAGGTTTCGGGATTTAAAAAACTTTTTTTCTTACATCTTTTGTAAATTATGTTTACATTGACGGTTGGGATATGTTTACCGGAAACTTCAAGTACTCCACCCGATACCGCCCCGGAGTTTACCCTACTAACACTTCTAATATAAGGTGCAGATAAATTACAATCAACGTTGTAAGAGTTATTACTCTGTGAAAAAGTTATTGTACATTCTCCGGTAGGTGAATATTCCTTTTGAGGTAAGATAAACTCACCTCCACCAATACCAAGTTCACGTAATGAAGGAATCTTAAACATTCTTTTTTCACTCCACGGACTCTGATTGCCTGCCAAATCAACGGTAAATCCACGAACCTCGTAATCAAGGCTTGGGTAAAATATTTTTGCAAACGAAAATTTCTTCACGTTTACATCCATAAACACAGTTGTCAGTTTTACTCCACTTACAAAAACAGAGACTGTCGAGCCGATTTCAGCCGTCACTTCCAATCGAATATCTGCCAAAGAAGCGGATATCACTTGGATAAGAGGAGCCTCAGGAGGAATAAGATCAACGTTAATTGTAAGTTGTTGCTTTACTGAATTCCCTGCAGTATCAATGCAGTGTAATAGTAGTTTATTCCCTCCGTGAGCGTAATTTAATAAACCGGCTTGACCTACTGTAACACTGTTTAAGGTTACCAGACAGGTTGATTCCTCACTCACTGAAAATGTAAGATATTCGGAGGCAACTGTACGGATTTTGGCATTGTCAATGTTAATTTTAGAAATTATGGGACTTGTATCATCAATCCTAAATGACACTATATTGCTTCGAGCTGTATTCCCAATTAAATCAGTTGCCTCTAAAAAAGCGAAGTAAGTTCCATCAGGAAGTACCGGTTGATACATGTACTCAATCGAAGTTCCGACCCCTTCCACACTAAAAACCACATTATGAAACTGATCCATCACAAACAGTCTCCATTCTTGTAATGTTACATCAAAAACATCTCCTTCAAAAACTTGCTCATCAAGAACGCCTGTGCTCGTTGGATTACTTGGTGAAATAACACTGTTTAGAATTGTAAGTTTTCCCAACACGGGAGAATTGTTATCGACTACAGTTGAGCCACGATTCGACCAATCTGAAATATTTTCAAAATCATCCTGCGCTCTTACCCAAAAATACATTTCACCATCAATCTCAATATCATTAATTACAAAGGAAAGATTACCTGTCCAATCAGTTGTCTGACAATCTTCCAAGTCGGAAGTATAACCATAACAAACTTGATAAGAAACATTGTTACTATAATTATCAATGCTTTGCTGCCACGATACTTCAATGCTTTTACCACTTACGTAAGGTGGTAAAGGATTTGCAATTGGAATGCCGGGACTCAAATCATCAAGAACAATTTCTATGGGATTAGTTTCGGTACACCGATAAGGATCACAATACAATACTTTAACAAAGTTAGATCCACTATTTAGATTCAGCGATATATTATTCTCCGAAAGCCCCGAATATTGAACAAGTTCACTAGAAAAATCACTACCGGCAGACTGTAATACAGAATATGTAATGGAATCTCCCTCAGGATCCGTTGACGTATCCCAAGTTAAAAGAGTCTGATTCTCACCGGTTATAGAATAAACATCATGAGAAGTTACCATTCCTGCAAGGGGAGGCATATTTGAATCATAGTTGATAACGAGTCTTGGCTTGGCACATTCACCGGCAACCTCGCATGAATCCGACCAGAATATAGAGCCTGCGCTATACTCATCCACCGCAACCAGTGCAAAGCCATTATTTTCTCCGCCTTGCAAAAAACCTATTATCCAGTTGGTTATATCAATACTTTGATATGCCAGGCTTTCAGAAAAGGAGAACTCGCCTATTAACTCTCCCACTATTGGCTGGGTATACCAATTAACCTCCCCTTGCAGGAATGGTAACAAAAGTTGAAATAAATAAAAATTATATGAGCCTAAAGCCTGTCTTTGATATTGATACAACTGAATTTGAACACTTTGTAACCTTCCGGTATCAGAATAAAGAATCGGAGGAATTAAAGAGAAATCAAATTGAATGTATATTCTTGTGCGCTCTTTTCCCCAGATACTGTCATACCCAAGAAATAAGTTTCTATTATCCCAGACAATCGCATTTGGATATCCTTCTTCAACATAAGTATCCTGGTAAACAGGAAGTATTACTTGATCTGCGTAAACCGATGATATAAATAGCAGAGTAAATATAACAAACCCCAAAATTCCAACCACAAACCTTTTAATCATATTCCACAACCTTAACTTATATCAGTTCAATAATATCACTCAAACCAGCCAAATTTCTTAATAAAACTTTAATATAATCTGACATCATGCCAAGTTAAGAGGCCCAACCGCCGGGTTTATCAGTATTTTCGTTACTTCAGATATAGACCCATGAATACTTTCACGCTATAATGGTAAATAAATTTGACAAAGACCATAATGCGCTACCTTGGATCACATGTATCAGTCGCCGGAGGTCTAATAAACGCCGTAAAAAATGCAGAGGCAATTTCGGCAAACAGCATCCAAATACACCCCACGGCTCCTCAACGCTGGACGACAAAACCTATTGATGAATCTCAAATAAAAGCCTTTGCCGAAGCCCTGGCAAAAAGTTCAATAAAAAGGATTGTTGCTCATGGGATCTACCTTATCAACCTCGCCCGTGGCGACAAACAAATGTTCCACCTAAGCAAAATGTCCCTTGTAGCCTACTTAAATTTTGCTGCGTCCCTTTCTGATTATTTATACAGGCTTGATTCAGACATCGAAGTCTTGGGAATTTGTTTTCACCCCGGATCAGTGCAGGATCTTTCCGAAAAGGCATCAATGGGTCGTGTTATTTATGGACTCGATTGGATTTTAGATAATGCTCCTAAAGGCAAACTTTTATTGGAAGATTCTGCAGGTTCGGGAAACATCCTTGGCGATAAATTTACCGAGATTTCTGAAATGAGGCGCAAAGCTGCACAGCCGGACCGGATTGGATTTGTTGTTGATACTCAGCATTCATTTGCCTCGGGTTATGATTGGAAAAATAACCTCGAAGGGGTTATTAAAGATATAGACTCAACACTGGGGCTTTCAAATGTTACCTGCATTCACTTAAACGACTCTCTTACAGAGTGTGGGTCAAACAAAGATCGACACGCCGATTTAGGCGAAGGGTTAATAGGAAAAGAAGGCATAAAAGCAATAATAAACCATCCGAAATTAAGAGAAATCCCAATGATTCTGGAAAGTCCCGCATTAAAAACACCCGAGGGATCAAAGTCCGAAATGAAAAAGCTTTTGGATTGGGCAACGACTGATGCTTAAACACATTTGTAGGGACAGATTACAAACATATCCCTACATGTTTGCTTCAATGCTTTTTCTTAAAATATCAATATGTTTAAGGGCTTCACCGATACCACGGGCCACACAATAAATAGGATCATCGGCAATATGACTAGGCACACCAAGTGCTTTAGTAAAAAGCATATCTATATTTCGAAGCATGGCAGTACCACCACTTAAAATAAGCCCGCGATCAATAATATCGGATGTAAGCTCAGGAGGAGTACGTTCAAGTACCGACTTTACAGCCAAAATTATCTGATTAAGTCGAGGTTTCATGGCATCGACCGTTTGATTTGAATCAATTGTTGTTGATCTTGGCATACCTGTCGAGTTATCACGACCTCTAATCTCCATTTCAAGGGGTTTTTCCATAGGCAGTGCACTTCCTATTTCAATTTTTATTCGTTCCGACATTTGCTCACCTATCACTAATCCATGTTTCTTTCTAACATACACTGCAATTCCATCATTTAGTGCATCACCTGCAACACGTGCAGAGTTAAATGCTACAATTCCATTGAGAGAAATCACAGCGATTTCAGAAGTTCCACCACCTATATTTACGATTAAGTTTCCGGTTGATGTATGAATTGGAAGTTTGGCACCTATGGCCGCTGCAAGCGGTTCCGGTATAAGTTCAACATTTTTGGCTCCGGCACTAATTGCCGCCTTTACAACCGCGCGTTTTTCAACGGAAGTTATTCCCACAGGTACCGAAATCATAACTTCGGGCTTAAACAGTCTTATTGGTCCCATTACTTTTCCAATAAAATACTTAAGAATTGCTTCGGTTATTCGAGCATTAGCAATTACTCCATTTCTTAAGGGTCTTCGAGCGATTATGGAATCAGGTGTTTTCCCAAGCATCTCTTTGGCTTCCTGCCCAACGGCAATAACCATTAAGTCGTCTTTTGTTAAAGCAACAACCGTAGGTTCACACAAAATTATTCCTTTATCGGACACATATACAACGGAGTTTGCGGTTCCAAGGTCAATTCCAATCCGTTTAGCCATTAAAAAACCATCATCTTATAGTCGATTTATTGTATATTAACTAAGATGCATATACAAGCTGTCTGTGATAAAATATGTTATCATGACAAGACCAAAGCGTTCACTAAAGAAGACTTTAGAACGAGTGTTCTCTTGGATCGGGGCAATCCTAATTCCGGTCTCTTTTATTTTTTTTACCGTGATAGTTATCCTTTACTCAAAGGGATATCGATTTGTAAACAACACAATCATCCAAACCGGATCAATTACAATTAAAAGCAATGTTCGTGGTGCCGAACTCCTGCTTAACGGTAAATCGCTAGGAACCTCTTCTTCAAAAATCCTCACAGGACTGGAAGTTGGCGACTATACCATTGAAGTTAAAAAAGAAAACTACCATTCTTATTCATTCCCCGTAAGAGTTAAGGAAGGCTTATCGTACTCGGTTTACTCAAAGTTGTTTCGAACTAAAAGTTATATCGAGTCGGAGACTTTGCTTTCACGCTCAACACGTCATTACTTTTCCGACGAAGAAAAAAATACGGTTTTAGCTTATACCGAATTTGCCGACCACTTTACGATCCAACGTTGCAATATTAGCTTCGTTTTTTGGTCAACAACCAGCTGCAACGAAGTATTTAACAGCAAAGAAGTCAGCCTAACCAATGGAGATTATGCAGTCGACCTTGAAAATCTGAAGCTTATTCCTGCTCCAGACTTATCAAAAGTTCTCTTACAGTTCGATATAAAAAGTGCCCTAACGAAAGACACAAAAAATCTAGAATCAACCGTCACAATTGACAGTAAAACTATTGTTGCGTTCACGACCAATACATTGAATTCGTATATAGAAGTAACTAACATTCCAACAGGTGCAAATATTTCGGATTGGGCCGCCAACAGCGAATATCTTATTTTAACTCGTAACGATGAGATTATTTCACACGATTTTGCAAAGTCCGTAAACCTAATTATTTTATCCGGAGACGAAATCGAAACAATACCACACACATTTGTAAATGGGAGTATTGTATTCGTTAATAAAGACGGAATCGTAAGTAAAGCACTTTCGGGAAATAATACCGAGACTATTGTTCCAATAAATACCAAGTTTATGTATCAACCACTACCTGCAGAGCAAGAAAAAGACAATGGTTCTTTTATTCTTAACCCAGATGAAGTAACCGAAATTCATGCCGACCTCACAGGGACAATGTTTGTTATAAAAGTTGACTCAACGTATTGGTTTCTTGACACTTCAAAACTTACGGCACACGAGATTGTAAATTGTTATGAATCTAATTGTAAGTTTGTTTCAATATCGCCGGACTCAAGTAAAGCAATAATCAATATATCTAACGTCTATTTTGTTTTCTGGCTTGTAGTCGATGAATGGGACTATCTTACCACCTATAACGGTTATGAAATTGCTGATTGCACAGAAACTTCCTGTAATTTTGTGTGGGGCGACGACTCGGGTGTAGTTTTCTTTTGGAAGAATGGAACAATATCTTATAGTGATCTTTGGGGAATTAATAAGAATGAGCTTTTAGAAAACATTGAAAGTAAGTTTACAGTACTAAATGATTCGGGAAGTCTTGTTGTTGGAAAAATCAATGAAACTACTAACGAACTTAAACTCGTAGAAGTAACTGTAAGATAGTCATTTCAAGGGCACTTAGCTCAGCTGGTTAGAGCACGCGATTCACATTCGCGGGGTCACAAGTTCGAATCTTGTAGTGCCCATATGATAAAAGCTTAACTTGGGTTTAAGTCCTTCACTCTGCAAAAATTCCGAAAGCAAGTAACATACATAGTTACAAAACGTTCTGGAAGCATCTTCCCTTGGAATAATTTCGGGTGGCAACCTATCAGGCACGTACAGCTCAAAAGAATCAGACCCAGACTTTAGAATCTTTTTTTTATGAATCTCATTAAAACACGTTTTTTCTATATAACTTTTATCTCCTTTGGCTAGTGCAAAACCTATTATTATTTCGGGCTTTTCCTTTTTTATTCGATTTTTTAGATATTCAACCTCGGTTTTTAAGTTCGGACCAAGCTTAAGCACCCTGGGAAACATGCTAGAAAGCTCGAGTATGTGAGGAAAAGTGGGCATAGTAAATACTAGAGGGTTTGCCATATCACAATTTTAACTCACAACTATTGATACGTAAACAGTTAACTGCTATCATCTAAAGCTAAACTAAATTTATTAAAAATAATCTTGGCAAATATTCCATTTACAAACAACTACGAAGATATGTCAAATGAATCGGGTTATCAATTTAAATTCATCTGTGAAAAGTGCGGCAACGGCTACATGAGCACATTTAAAAAATCCACAACAGGATTTGTTAGCGGGGCTTTAAATGTTGTAGGCAACCTACTTGGTGGCGCCGTTTCAACAGTAGCCTCAACATCGGACGATATTCACAGAATGGCCGCTGGTCCTCAACACGATAAAGCTCTTGACGAGGCAGTAAAAGAGATGCAACCCATGTTTATACAGTGTAAACGATGCGGCACATGGGTTTGTAAAGAGATCTGCTGGAATCATGAACGTGGACTTTGCAAAGAGTGTGCTCCCGAACTTGGTGAGGAAATGTCAGCCGCTCAGGCCCAACACGGTCGTGACGAAGCATTTGCTCACGCAAGAATGGCAAAAGAAGACAAACACCTTGGCGAAAAAGACTGGGAAGATGTTAAAAAGGCTGTTTGTCCAAAGTGCGGAGCAACAGTTAAAGCCCATTCAAAGTTTTGTGTTGAATGCGGAACAAGTCTTGTCCCTGAAAACAAATGTAAAAAATGTGGTGCAAAGCTGTCCGCAAATGCTAAGTTCTGTCCTGAGTGCGGCGAGAAAGCCTAGTTTACACTTAATAGTATAATTGGCTTTAAGAACCTAAATAAACCAGCCGGTTTTCAAGCTTCTTGTCAATATTTTGGTTATTTCTTAAAAATTCTTCTATTACACTCTGGGCCGAGCTTGAAACAATCTTAGGGGGCGCTAATTTTGCTAATTCCTTTTGTGAAACACCAAAATAAGCCTTTGATTGACTTAAATGGTATCCTTGCAAGCAAATTCTGAATTTGTCAGTAGCTTTTACAGGTTTTCCTTTAAACGTTAGGCTTTTAAGCTTATCTGCATTATCATCATAAACGGCACTAACCCCTGCGCTTACCTGATAACATTCGCCTTCTCCATCACGATTTTTTACACGCATAATATGTGCAAATATTTTTCGGAGAGTATTCCCGGTTATTTCAAACCTTGTTAAGCTGTCATCATAGGGAAAACACGAGTTTAAATCGCCTAAAGTTACCAATGGTCCTAACTCTTTTGATCTTATTGATCCAGATCCTACAAACATAACATCACATTCAGTGGATTCTGCGAATGCATCTGCAAAAAGGTTTCCCACTGTTGTCTCTATTTCACGAAGAGGATGAGTCAATTTTTCGGAAAGTTTGCAAATTAGCGTGCTAAATTTTCGATCGACAATCTGTTTATATGAATTAATATACGCCTCGAGTTCTTGGTCAGGTTCAGCAATTGATTCATCTATCGGTATTAACTTCCATCTATATTTAACAATTATATTTGTATCATCATCGACCTCAATATCAAATCGTCCTATTTGATCGGTTCCAACACCGGCCTGCGCTATAAGTACTTTGTTAACTTTCTTGGGGTGATCCAAAATTGTATGAGAGTGCCCGCCTATTATCATATCCACACCCCATTCCGGCTTTAGCATCTTGGCCAAAGCAATATCAGATTCAAATCCAATATGCGTAAGCAGAACAGTTAAATCAATGTCATCCCGCTTATATGCATCGGTAATTCTACCTACTTCCCTACTTGCTTCCTCAAGCGTTATAAAACTCCCAACAAGTTTATCCTGACTTATTGAATCCATTACCTTTTCAGTAATTATTCCCGTAAACAAAATATCAAATCCTGCTTTTTTAATAATTATGTAAGGTCGCATTAACCGTTTGTAATATTTCTTTATATACAAATTTGCGTTTACTATCGGGAAATTTGCCATTTTTTCCAAAAATAAAAGATGGGGAAGTCCATAATCAAATTCATGATTTCCTAAAGAGACCACGTCCGGAGCTAAATAATTCATAATTTCAATGGTTGAAATACCTTTATATTCAGAATCAATAAGAGATCCCTGAACCATATCTCCTGAAATTACATATAAAACATTTTCTTCTTCTTTCCGAACCTTGTTTATGTAACCGGATAAAAGTGCAAGCCCACCAATTAGCTTTCCTTTACCTGAAGTTGCTTCCGCCAAAAAGTCCCCATGCATATCGTTTGAATGAAGTATTGTAAATTTCCTGGTTTTCATATTTTTATAATAAGATAAGATAACGTAAGCATTATACACTCAAATAGAACCTTTATCATATTAGATAAAATTGAGTGTGTACTTTATTTCAGTTCTAGATTAAGATATTAATATATAACTTTACATAAAAAATATTGAAGACTGATCTTAAAAAGCTCTTTGTTGCAATAGGCAAAAATCTTTTGGGAATTATACTTGGGGGAATCCCCGGTGCTTATCTCACTATGCATTGGGCACTCACATATTGGCTTCCTCCAAAAATTTCCGAAATGAAATTCGGCGTCGAAATGATGGTGAAAAGCTGGGTCTATATACTTTTTACGGCAATCGGATCATTAATAATTGGAGCAGTTTTGGGTGCTATCTTGGGTGTAATTATTGTCAATGTAATTGGCTCAATATCTAAAAAGAAGCAAAAGCCAATAACAACACCTGAAAAGTAGGCAAACCCGCCTTATTTCCGCTTCTCTCCGCCAATACTATAAATACCGTTAGCGCTGTAAATTCAAACCCTTGGCTCATTTGATTAACCTATGCACTTCGTGCTGCTTTTCTGGTAAAATTCTAGTATCGGGGCGTAGTTCAGTCCCGATTCCGTGACTCGGAATCGAGGATCCTTATTCTGATGAATCAGAATGGAGATTTGCTAGAACGCATGGCTGGCCTGTCTATCGACAGATAGAGGGTCATGAATAGAATAGGTGAAATATGAATAAAGTTGGGATATACATAATTAAAGACATAAAGAATAGGATTTACGTTGGATCAACGGATGATATAAAGCGCAGACTATCTGAGCACAATAGAGGAAAATCAAAATATACGAAAAATGGCACAGAATGGAAGCTCGTGTACTTTAAGAAATGTAAAGATTTGAAAGGAGCTAGATCTTTGGAGCAAAAAATAAAGAAGAGTAGAATAGCTAGGGATAGCTTTTATGTTGAAGCGGGTATAATATCGGGGCGTAGTTCAGTTGGCTAGAACGCATGGCTGGGGGTCATGAGGTCGCACGTTCAAGTCGTGTCGCCCCGATTTGAGTGTTTTGACAAACAAAGTGCAGACAAAATGCGATAGCGGGGGTGATACCCTTTACGGGCATCGCCCCGATTTGAGTGTTTTGACAAACAAAGTGCAGTCAAAATACCAAAGCGGGGAGGATACCCCGAAGTGGGCATCGCCCCGATTTGAGTGTTTTATCTATTTAGACATCTAATGACACACTCGTACCGGCTTCCCATGTTCGTTTGATTTTGGCTACCATTTTCTCTCTCATAGCTCTTTCCTTGTTAACTGTTTTAGTATGTTGTTCCAATATTTGGTCGTCTGAATAGCTTGAAAACTTTTCGAGTTGCTTTTCATATTGTTTTTGTCTACGCTTTGCCAATCTTTCAATCGGCAAAGCACTTTGACCGTCCGTCAATCTGTTTACAAGACTTAACTTTAATTCAATCTCTTGCCTTGTCAAAACTTCAGGATACGGCTTATCACGATATTCCCTAATTATTTCTGGTAAAATCTAGTCAAGTTGACTTGACTTTGATATATGACTCAGAGAAAGATGAAGCTCAAATCCACGAAATCAACTAGCCTTCGACGCCCTAAAAAGTTTAGGTTTCAACTTTGGGCCAAATGGTTAATTGAAATGTATGAACCTTGCAAAGCTGCCGATGTGGGCAGCGGAAAAGGGCTTCTTAGCTACTTTCTTACCCAAGCCGGCTGGGCTCAACTGTAATTGATCCGCTTTGGCAGGAACTTCCCTGGAAATTTAGGGACTTAAATCATAAAAGAAAGAAACTTCTTCCGGAAGAGCGAGATTGCATTAATAGAATCACCCGAAACTTTGAACCAGAAGATGTAAAAAATTACGATCTAATAATTGGTTTACACTTGCACGGTGCCAAACGGAATAAACTGGAGAAAATCACTAATCGAGTATGCGGAAAAGCTTGGACATACCGTCCATGAAGTAAAGCTAAATTACGTTGGCAAAAACATGGCTCTATATACAGACAAGCACCTAAAGAAACGTAAAAATCCAAATCTTACCGGGTTAGCTTTACCAATTACCGGCCACGAGCAAATAGATTACTCAACCCACTGATGCTACAAAATCCTTAACACTTTTAGCGACTTGGTCTTCATACCCGACAAAGCTATGATGTGCCCCATCTATTAATTTTCCACTAACTTATTCTACTAAGCTCCGCCAAATGTTCATCGATTCTCTGAGTTAAAATATCATATTGCTCTTGAACCGCTTCTTTCATGGCCCGAAGAAACATATCCGCAGTTAAGGCAACACCAGAGCCGAGATCCGGGAGTTTTTCTGCTTGAGCTGCCCAGACTGAGTTTGCCGACTCATCGATAATATCCCATAGCACCCACCTCCGGGAATCATTTAAATCCAACAATCCAGGATTTATCCCAAGTCTCTCGAATATAAGGTCCTGCATGCCCATAGATCCTCCACCAGTAAATAATATACCCATCACTTCTTCTCTAGTGATTCCAACCTTATCCATTAAATAATCAACAACCATTGACCCGAAATCATACTGGCATTCGCACTGGTACGCTAGCTCTTCAATTTCATTATCTCCAGCAATTTCAAACCTTGTCAGCCAGGACGTAAAATACTCATCAACATTTCTGTAAATTACGTTAGTGAAATATTTGCAATCAGTCGTGTCGCAAAGAACTGGCCGGAAACCTTGAAATCCTTTAATGAATTTCCCGGCATATTTGCCTCTAAAAATGTCAGCTCCCACGACTTTCATATCTTCAAGAAAATTCGGCATCTGCTTGAATGACTCAACGGCTTCATCAAGACCTACCTGGGCAGCACGAAGAAAAGGATCAATCAGGTGACTGATATTTTGAAGAGAAATCAATACTCTCGGCCTGAAATTCATGCTTCCACTCGAATCTTCTTCAAAATACGTAATTCCTCCAAGTGTCATATTCTTATGATCCAACATATCATAAACAAGAGGGGAGTATCTCACAATCCTGTTTGCCGTGATCGCCAGATCATAATTTGATGCAAAAAGATCTATATCTCTTACAAAGCTTCTAGCTCTTACGCCGACAATATCCTTGTAATGAACCTCTGCAAGCCTGGTACCAAAACATGCCTGTAATGCCAGTAATCCTACCGGTATGCCAAGTTCTTTGTAATGCATTGGATCGGTTTCAGTCCTTGATTTATTCTGCCCATCCAAAACACCCAAACCAGCAAAACGCGGATCGGTTTCATATACTTCATTGATATTACGAATTGCGCCAATAAGCTCAGACTCAGACATGGCTTCTATAGCTTGAAAAACTTCTTCATGCAAAATAACGCGTCCGGTTTCCTCATCAATATGCGCACGAGGTGCCGGCGCCTTTGCTACATCTACTGTGCTCATTGAAGTTGGGGATACCTCAGAGATCGGTGTTGCTGTTGTGCCAGCACTTTTCTGGACAGGCTGCTGCTCAACAAACACTTGGGAAGTACGGCTACAAGCAGAAACCGTCACACCGACCAGGGCTCTAAGTAGCCACATACCAAACTGTCTTCTCGATAAGCGACCGTCTCCTTGGGTAGGTCTGTCTTCTTCCTCCGGCAGGTAGGGTGTAGTGCCATTTCCTGTTTCAGCTGTAGCTCGATTTAAACTGTCTACCATTGAATAAATAAATGTAATAATACAGAAACAACAATTATACACCACCCATTGTACTATAGTATAAGGCTTCGGGAAGGTTCAAGTTCTGTAACCTCTGAGTTATCACAAAAGAGAACAGAATTCTACGACCAGCGATAGATCATTATGTTTAGAAGGAATTGATTTTATACTCTGGTTTTAAACCTAAGGCGAGAACAGAAAATGTCGCCTATCACTGAACTGTGCCGCGACGTTTCTCACACTCATCGAATCAGAAAATATAATATGATAAAAAGAAGTTCTCCTCCGGCTCCAGTTGTTGCGGTACTGGTAAAAATACATGAAGTTTGGGATTTGGATAAAGATATTCTTGTCGAATAGTCTAGCTAACCTCGTAGACCTGACCTCACTTCGTACTATAGCGACAATTAGTTGTCAACTGAACCCACAAATTCTATAACACTTTTAGCAGCCATATCCTCGTACCCGCCAAAACCGTGCGTTGCACCTTCAATTAGTTTGCCAGTTCCATTTTTAAGTTTTGAAAGCATAAATTTAAGAACTTCTGAAAACTTGCCTTCTTGCCCTGGTGCAAAGTACTCATCTTTAGACCCAACAATTACATGTACAGGGAGGTTCAATGCCTTTAGCACAGGAAACTCGTACTCTTTATTATAAAAGTCAAACATTCTGCCAAGATTTGTATCATCATACCAGGAAAGAAACGTTTGATAAGAAGAATCAGATGGGTCGTACTCCGAAGGAATAATGTCTCTGCCCTTACCTTCTCTAACCTTTTTCCTTGTCGTTTCTACATATTCTTTCAACTTACCTTTAGTATAGATATCTGACCCAGCAGTTTTATCAAAAGGACAAAGCAAAATCAGTGCTTTTACTCTATCTGCATATTTTCCTTCTGACATATATCTTACAATCTTTATAGTTCCTAAAGAATGCCCTTGTAAAATAACTGATTTGTAGCCAAGCTCTAAAAGAAACTTAATCCATGCACTAATATCGTAGTGAGCCTCTTCTAAGCGCTCGTAATCACCACCAATATTTCGACCAACTTCGGGAGTTGCTGTATGAAACTCTGTAGCCATACCCATGCCTCGAGTTTGGCATGTTAGATAAGCATTGCCATCTGAGGAAACCGTGTCACCAATCGCATGTACAAATTTATTTGAAAAGAAATCGCCCTCAAACCCGTGAACATGAATAATTGCAGGTTTAGTTTTATCCCCTTCCACAAAAAATGCACTTAACTGTAAGTCATCTTCTGTGAAGGTTTGTACCAATTGACCTTTTGTGCTCATGTATTTATTCTACCACGGCTTTAAGCTGTTTTCTATGACACAAATACGTTATAATATACGTTCGGTGCTAACAAAATATGTAAATGTAACCATGGATGAAGGAAGAAGAAACGCACTAAAAGGAATTGGGAGCTTATTGGTATTACCTTTGCTGAGTGCTTGTAAAATAACACCGCAAATTATTCCACCAGATGAGCAACCGACTACACCTACCACACCTCCGACATCTCCAACAAGTACACCTATTGCTACTCCAGTACCTTCAGAACAGATATCCATTACTTCCGAGTCCTTAGCTGAAGCTTCTCAGGAGCTTAAAATTCATTGTCTTGACCATCCGGTTTCAAGCGAAGAAGAACTGAATTCCATTTTATCTGATCCACTCAAAAACAGAGATTCTGACAATTCATTCAGAAATTATATGCTATATGTCTCCAAAGAAGCTTGGGATACCTGGCAAAGCGATCCTTATTCGGTATTAGGAGAATATACAAGTCAATTTCAAGATTCAGAAAATCCTCAAAACACACTTATCAATTTTTTGCTTTTCCAACAACAGGAAATGATGAATATTCTTGAAAGATCCGGAGTACCAATAAGATCAATCCAGCCTATTCAGTTAACCGATATAGTTATCTGTACTGAAGAATTTATGCATCAAACAGATAACCCTGACAAAATAAGGATCTGTACATACTTTTCAAAATTTAATCATACTTACGGAACATTCCCTATTACAAAGGATTGGAAACCTTGGGCAGAAATCTCTATGTATCCAGAATTCTCAATGGACTACTTTCCAAAACCTATTTTCTATCAATACCTGCATGAGTTGATGCATTACTTATTTTATATCGGGACACACTTTATTGACTACTCTGAACTAAACCTTTGGGAAGTAAATAAACGATTACGCTTATACGACCAAGACAACTCTAGAATTGTTTTTACACAACACAATTGTGTTTGCGCAATACAAAGACCCTTACATAATGGTTTAGTGGAATTTATACCCCCTTCTGGAAATTGCAAAGTAGCACAGGACCAATGGACAATCAATCCTGATCTAGTAAATGCTTTCAACGTTCTTCTTAATAGAACAAAGGTCCCTGATTGTACATCCGACTGGGGGTGGAGAACACAGGTCGTTAATATTTTTTCCGAAGAATCCGTAGATATCCCGGAAAATATAGATATCACTGTTCCTTGCAATGTTCAAATAACTTTTTATATGCCTAGCTCCGTAGCTGTAGACAATGATAGACAGATCGTATTTGATTATGATGCATCACATACAATTGAAGTACCAGCAGAAAAAAACAACGGAAAATTTCCGATTGATCGTAAACTGGTTATATTGCCTGAGGGCACAACGGCAAGTCGACCCAGAGATTCTATCGATCCATTATGCATACACTCCTACCGAACATACATTCTTAAGCTTGGCGAAGGTGTAGACGCATATTACATTCTGATCACCCCGTGGGGAATACCACTTGCTACTTGGAATGCCCAAACTCAAAATGGAATCGCACCAGGAAAAGTAAGACCCCAGGAAATAAACATAATACCACCCCAACCTGTTCCTACGCCTACACCTACCCCAACAAAGACACCTATCCCAACAAATACACCTATCCCGACCCAAACTCCTGTTCCAATACCTGATACATTCAATGAAGGTTGGACTCCAGGGTCTGGACAATTTGGGGATTATGATAAACCTATCGCAGTCACTGATGACTATAAAGATATGCCTAATCTATTCTTGAGATATACAGAAGATGGACATTATAAACTATCGGTCCCTGCAACCTGTTCAGTAACAGATTCAAGCTGTAAATTCCTTGGAGTACTAATTAACGATAAGTATTTTATACCCAAGTTCCAATATGACGGCAGCAGCTATATAGCGACGTTCAGTGCTGAAAGTCTACCTGAATTACCAGATAGAACTAACCTTAAGATTTACTACGTAATGGTAGTGAATGGAAAAATTCATGTCGTATACCATGAGGAAACTGTTAATTAACTACCGCTTTAATTCTCCTACTACCAGCGCCAATATTTTCCTGCTTTAAAATCCTGAACTTACCTTGCTTTGCAATTTCGTTAGTATTTTCTACATGAGGACCGCCGCAAATTTCTTTGGAAAAAACTTCCCCCGTTGTTTCGTCTAGAAGTGTGTAAACTGACACCTTTTCACCGTACCTATCATCAAACACACCTTCGGCACCTACTTCACGAGCATCGGTTAAAGACATCTCTTCCTTAGTCATTTTTAGATTGCCCGAAATTGCTTTATTTACAAGTTCCTCTACCCTTGTAACCTGATCATCGGTTAATGCTTCAGGGTGACTAAAATCAAACCGCAACCGCTCTGCCGTAATGTTACTACCCTTTTGGTGCACATGATCACCCAGGACTACTTGCAATGCCTTTAAAAGAATATGGGTAGTTGTATGATACATCGTGGTTATTTCGGATGCGTCTGCAAGCCCACCTTTAAACTTTTGAGAAGCACCAATGCGTGACTTTTCACGATGAGCCAATTCTGCAGCTTTAAATTCCGAAAGTAGCTTCTTAACATCGGAATCCATAAAGATAACCCCACGAAATTTCATGTGGTTACCAACTTCCTCTATTATAAGTTCAACCGGCAAACCATACGTCTCCTTAAAATAAAACAATTTCTCACCAGTTATATTATCCACACCTTTTATCTCTTTTGCCCAACTTGTCAACTGTTTTACAGCCTTATCAATCGTCCTTCTAAACTTACCCTCTTCCTCACGAATTACGTCTAAAATATGACCACGCTGTGACTCTAAAAAAGGATAAGGAGTTTTCATTCTGTCAATGACCGCTTCGGCAACTTTGCCTGCAAACTCTTTATCGATTCCTAATTTTTTCCCAACAACCACAAGTCTTCTAATAAACCGCCTAAGAATATAACCCTGGTCCTTGTTTGAAGGTAAAACTCCGTCGGCAATCAAGAAAACAGAAGCCCTTCCATGATCAGCAAGAATTCTGAAATATCGTGTATTAGCGTTTTCCTCTTCGTTGTCCTTGTATTTTTTGCCACTAACCTCTTCCAACTTTTCAATAATCGGCCTGAATATGTCGGTTTCAAAAATATCTTTCTTTCCTTGTACAACCATGCAAATTCGCTCAAGTCCGCCTCCAAAGTCAACATTTTGCTTACCCAATGGGGTCCAATTCATGGCATCATCAAGCCTATATTCCATAAAAACACTGTTCCCAATCTCCACAAACCTGCCGGAGTCATCATTAATATGGTATTCGTCTTGCTCCCGTTCTATCTTGCCCATGTCATAAAAAATTTCGGAAGTAGATCCACCTAGTTCACCGGAAGCTTCCCCTCGCTGCCACCAGTTTTTTTTACGATCATATGGAAAAATACGAGCAGTATGTGTTTTTCCGGCAACAAGATCTTTAGGTAAGTTTGATTTGTTTTCACAAAATTCTGCAGTAATACAATGCTTTTTAAATACATTTTTCCACAAGGTAACAGCCTCGTCGTCTCTTGGAACCAAGTCGTCACCACCCCAAACGGAAACATATAACCTACTGGGGTCAATCCCTAATTCATCTACTAAAAAGTCCATAATCCACGGAATTTGCTCCTTCTTAAAATAGTCGTTAAGTGACCAATTTCCAACCATTTCAAACATAAGAGTATGCCTATTATCACCAATTTCCATCCAATCATCATAGGACGTACGCAATGACCGTTGAATATTACAAAGTCTTGTTCCAAGCGGATGTTTTTTACCTGCCAAATACTCCGTTAACGGAAACATTCCGGAATTCACAAACAATAGTGTGGGATTGTTTTCGGGTACAAGTGAAACTGCCGGAATTTCCTTGTGCTTACGTGGAGCAGAAGTCCAGTAAGATATCCATTTTTGTCTGATTTGATCGGATGTTAACATAACAAAAACCTAACAATTTAAACACCGGAGGACCTTTTTAAAGGTGGTACCACCTCCGTTTTCTTTTGAAGTCACCCCCAAAAGACTTGTTAGGTACAAAAGACCTACCCGACTTACCTTAAGGAAAAGCCAACGTTCCCTTGCTCCCCAAGTGGCATTTGTCTTGGATCAACGCGGTAGATTATATCAAATATTAAGGTATTTGATAATTGTATGCGGCACTTTCAAATGTTTCAACACCAGCCTTTGCAACAGCATAAATCGTGTACCATGCACCGGATGTCATATCGCTAATTGTCATGTTGGTTGTCCATAGACTAACCGAAGATATTTCGCCAGACAATGTTTTAACCAAAGTGTTGGAACTATTGTATACATAAAACGTAACCGAATTTACATCCCCAATATCGGCTCCACTTAGGTTTGCTTGCAACTCCTTGACAGAACTGGAAAATCCGTTAACTACAGATACCGACAGAAATATATTTCTTGGTTGTCTTACAGATACAGTTCTTGTTGCTTCAGTCACCCTATCGGCACTATCACGTACAACAACTCGTACGATATGGTTACCGGTTGTTGTCCCGGAAGGAACAAGGTAAGTTATATCTGCTGAATTACTGTTAATATCGCCAGTTCCAACAAGTGTTGAGTCAAAAAATATTTGTGCACTAACAATTGGATCAAGTGAAATCGTAGTAAAAGCAATTCTTAGATTTGTCTCGGCAATAACCTCCTGACCCTCTACCGGCGAAGAGAATGCAACCACCGGTTCATTGTTCCCGCCAAGTCCAAGTGGACAGGTTGCTTCAGCCGGAAGCTCAAAGGCATAACGGACATCGGCAATATTCTTTCCTAACATCCCTGCAATTGTATCTCTATGATCGGTTAACCATTTATGCCACTCGTTATCGTGGTTAGTATTTACAAGCTTGTAATCAACATACATAATATCGTCGATTAATCCCATTTGTCTTGCCTCTGATTCATTTGTTGCAATTAGGCCGTTTACCCTACAAATCGGATATGTCTTATGCGAATCGTCGTTGTCAGGCAAACTGTCTGCATTAAACACAAATGTTTCGGTAGGACATGCAGTATTTTCGCCAGCCGGTAAGCCTGTGTCCATACAAACTCTTTTCTCTACGATATTTCCCGGTCTGGTTATCCAGGCTTTATCAAATCTACCAATCACACGCTGCAAGTAGCTATGAGCAATTGGCAATGGAACTGTTGTACTCCAACCCTGCTGACCTCTACATGTCCCATCGGCATAACGATATCCACAGGTTACTTCGTTGTTGTTATTTCCGGCCCATACTCCTACAACAAGCTTGGGGTAATACAAAAATGAGGTGAGATCTCGAGGTCCATCGGTTGTACCTGTTTTTCCGCAAAGCCTTTGTCCACCAATTGTATAAAGTTCTTTCATTGGTCTTGTTGTATTACTTTCGTTACATAAAACCCAGTTTAGTAAATATGCCTCCTGTTCATTTATAACTCTGTAACTGTCACCTAAATCGGCTTCATAGATAACGTTATCTTTTTTATCCAGAACCTTTAAAATTGGCACCGGTTCATGCTGGATTCCACCGGAAGCAAATGCGGCATATGCATTTGTGAGCTCAAGAAGCTTCATTTCCGCAGTACCTAGTGTTATCGAAACTCCGTAGTTACTAACATCATTTAGAGTTGAAATCCCGAGTCGCTCGGCAGTTGCAACAAAATTGTGTACCCCCACAAGTTCGGAAGTGTATAATGCCGGAAGGTTTCTTGACCGCAGTAATGCATCACGCATAGGAATAATTCCATCGTACCTTCCATCCCAGTTTTTAGGTTGATATGCTGCTCCAAAACTCCAAGATATATCGGGAGCAAGTGTTGAAGGCGAATAACCTTGTTCAAACGCAGTAAGGTATGTAATTGGTTTAACGGCAGAGCCCATTTGGCGCGGACTTAATGTAACATTAACATTTCCATCGACACGCGGGTCATCAATTGTCCAATAATCATATGAACCCACCATTACAAGTATTTCCCCTGTTTGCGGATCAAGAACAACCATTGCTCCGTTATTTACATTGTACTGTTCACGAAATCCTACTTCAGTACCGGTACCGTCAATTGCAACACGAATCTCCTCTTGTGCAATTTGCTGCATGTCATAATCAAGACTGGTTATAACAGTAAGACCACCCTGCTCAACAACTTCGGCCCCATACATTTCTACCAAAAGCTGCCTCACCCAAAGTACAAAATGTGGAGACTTAATATCAATCGGTTTGGGATTATATGTAATTTGCTGAAGTCGAGCTTCGTCAATATCTTCTTGGGTAATACCGTATCTTTCGTTAAGTTTTGTGAGATTTTTCTCCATTAAGTCAAGAACCATATCTTTCTGCGCAATCGCTTCCTCCGGTGCAAATCCAAATAACGGAGAATAATAACTTGGAGCCTTAATTATTCCGGCCAAAAGTGCACTTTCTGCAAGTGTAAGTTGAGATACGTCCTTTCCAAAATATGACTGAGCTGCTGCCTGAAACCCGTATACGGTTCCACCAAGCGGAATTTCGTTCATGTAAAGCTCTAATATCTCATCCTTTGTAAGTTGATTCTCGAGTTCAAGGGTTATTAATATCTCTTTTATTTTTCGGAGATATGATTGTTCATATGCTTTCTCCCCAAGATAATCCAATAAAATTGTGTTCCTAACTAGCTGCTGACTTATTGTACTTGAACCACGGACAATCTTTCCAGAACGGAAGTTGTCGTAAAATGCGGCAACAAGACCAGTCCAATCGACACCACTGTGCTCATAAAAATCTTTATCTTCTGCAGATAATACTGCCGCACGTGTTACATTGGGAATTTGGTCGAGAGAAACGTATTCTCTATTCTGATCACCAAAGGTTGTATACAATAGATTCATATTACGATCGTATATTCTGGTGGCTTCTGCAATATTCCGATTCCAAATTTCACCCGGATTCGGAAGGTCTTTTTTTACATTACGCAGGAAAATCATGAGTACAATTGCACCTATTATTCCAATGACTCCAAAGATAACTACAGCGGCTGTACCAACACGTTTAATCCAGGTTTGAGCATCTTTTGAAAGGTGAACACCTTTTATTCTGCGTCTATACTTTGAATACCCGATGTTCATTACCGAGCGACGCTTGGGCGGAGTTTTACGTTTTGGTTGTTTTTTTGTTGTTGAGACGCTAAAAGTTACCATTTTGTTTTTGTTAATTATTCAAGTTTCATTATACCTAAATTTTGGGATTGTTGGTATATACAATACGAGGGTTACCTAAAGAAAGTAACAACCTTTATATTTTCGTTATTTAATGGTATCATATACCTTGTTGAATTGCCATTTACAGGCAAACTCGACATAAACTAAAGAGGCAGTAAAATGAAAGTAAAAAATGTTCAAAAAGCTGTCTGGATAATTATTCTTGTTGCTACACTTTTATCAATAATAGGTCCAGTCTTGCTTACGATATTTTACTAAAGCCAAATGTCGGAAAAAAAAGTTACTGCCAATGACAATGTTCAATATCTTCCCAGAGTTGGTCCCAAAGTTGCAATATTACTTAGTAAATTAGGCATTGAGCGAGTCGAAGATCTGTTAAATCATTTTCCTACAAGATATGTTGACACTTCACAAATATTAAGGGTCCACCAACTACTAGTAGAGAAAGAAGGTACGGTTTTACTAAAAATTACAAATGTTAAAAGGGTTTTCACAAGAACCAAAGGAATGTCAATTGTAACTGCTACCGGAACAGATGGTGAAAACTTTATCTCTATAAGATGGTTTAACCAGCCCTATATTCTTTCTGCAATAAAACCCGGAAACGACTATCTTTTTTCGGGAAAACTAACGGTTAAGACCAACGAATTTTATCTATCCAACCCAATTCATGAGGAAATAAAAGAAAACTCACTTGAGTCAACTGTACACCTTGGTCGAATAACTCCAGTATATCCGGAAACAAAGGGGTTAAGCTCAAGAAAATTTAGAACTATTTTCACAAAAATCAAACCACTCGTTAAAGAGCTTGTAACTGAAACACTTTCTACAGAACTATTAACAAAGGAATCATTAATTCCCCGCTCGGAAGCAATCTTCAAGATTCATTTTCCGGAATCCGAAACTGACATTGAAAAAGCAAGAGAACGTATAGGTTTCGAGGAATTATATGAGATTCAACTAAAACTTAAGAAAATAAAAACAATTCAAAAGAAGAGAAAGGCTATCCCTATTACTCCCAAGAAAGGCCTCCCACTACTAATCAAGACTTTTCCGCATGAACTTACAAAAGCCCAAAAGCGATCAATTGAAGAGATTATTGTCGATACAAGCGGTAAAGCGCCAATGCACCGATTACTTGCAGGTGACGTAGGTTGCGGGAAAACAATCGTTGCATTAACAGCACTTGTATCAGCCATTGACAACAAGCTAACCGGAATAATCATGGCACCAACGACAATTCTTGCCGCCCAGCACTATGAAACAATAAAAAGCTATCTCCCACCAAAATATACAAACTCTATAAAATTGATAACGGCACAAACCCGAAAAATAAAAATTGAGAACAAACCACAAATTTTAATTGGAACCCAGGCGCTACTGCATCATAAGGATCTACCTAAAAAAATTGGTGTAGTTGTAATTGATGAGCAACACAGGTTTGGCGTACGTCAACGAGGAAAGCTAGCTTTTGTTGATAAAACAGGTAATAATCCCCACTATTTGATTATGACGGCAACACCAATTCCAAGAACACTAGCACTTTCTTTGTATGGAAGTCTTGACATCTCTTATATCGATGAAATGCCAAAAGGCAGAATTCCAGTCAAAACTCATTTCACAAATAATACGGAAAAAGTATACGAATGGATAAGAGAAAAAATCCTTAATGGAAAGGAAACTGAAGACTATGAACAATTGTTTGTTATCTGTCCGTTAATTGAAGAATCCCCTCATCTCCAGTCAAAGGCTGCCATGCTTGAGTTTGATCGGCTTAAAAATAAAATCTTTCCTGAATTTGATATTGCACTCCTACATGGAAGACAAAAGGAACAGGAAAAACAAAAAATTCTTAGCGATTTTGCCAAGCTTAGATACGACATATTGGTAGCAACACCGGTAGTCGAAGTTGGAATTGATATACCGCACGCAAGTATTATGATTATTGAAAGTGCGGAAAGGTTTGGACTTGCACAACTGCATCAATTAAGAGGAAGAATAGGACGACGAAATCAGAAGTCTCATTGCTTTTTGTTTTCCGAGAGTGATTCAACTGATGTAAAGGAAAGACTTGAATATTTTGCAAAAACAATCGATGGACTTAAAGTCGCCGAATATGACCTTAAGCGGAGGGGACCGGGTGAAGTTTACGGGACTTTACAAAGCGGTATTCCTAGAATAAAAATTGCATCCCTTCTTGATCAAAGCTTGATGAAACGCACTCACGATGCAGTATTTGGTGAATAAACGGAACATAGATACAAAAAATCATCATTCGGTGGTATAATAGTCGGTTCCTACTTATTAATATCCCCATTCGGGTAAGTAATAAAGGCAGACAGATATTTTACGTATTATTCTATGCAACAGGCAGATATTCGAAACATAGCAATCATTGCACACGTAGATCATGGAAAAACCACACTGGTTGATGCATTTATAAAACAAAGCCAGTTGTTTAGAGATAATCAGCAAGAGATGAAACAAACCCAGATTCTTGATTCTAATGAGCTTGAACGTGAAAAAGGTATAACTATTCTTGCAAAAAATATTGCAATCGATTATAAGGGCTACAAAATAAATATTATCGATACTCCCGGTCACTCGGATTTTGGCGGTGAAGTTGAACGAACATTAAATATGGCTGATGGATGTATTCTTGTTGTTGACGCTCAGGAAGGTGTAATGCCTCAGACGGAATTTGTTTTGCGCAAGGCATTTGAGCTAAATCTACCTGTAATTGTTGTAATAAATAAAATTGACAAAAAGTTCGCAGATGTCATTAGTACCAGAAAAAAAGTTGAGGACCTATTTTTAAATCTTGCTACGAGTGATACCCAACTAAGCTTTCCTGTATTCTATGCAATCGGCAGAGAAGGTAAAGTCTTTGAAAATCTACCCGAAGGTGACTTAACCGTTCCAGATGTAACTCAAGGTACAATCCAACCCCTACTCGACAAAATTATTGAATATATTCCCAAACCCCAAGGGGACATAAATGGCAGCTTCCAAATGCAGGTTGCCGCACTTGATTATGACAGTCATGTAGGTAGATATCTTATTGGTCGAGTAAACAGAGGAAAAGCAAAAATTGGACAAACGCTTATATTATGTAAACCGGAAGATTCCAACCTATCATCGGGAAAAGTTACAAAAATTTTTGTAAGAAAAGGACTTAACTACGAGTCAACAGACATCGCAGAAACAGGTGATATTGTTGCAATAACAGGAATCGAATCAACAGAAATAGGAGCCACACTTTGTGATTTTCAAACTCCTGAACCATTATCATTGATAAAGATTTCTCCACCTTCAGTAAAAATTAAAATTGAACCTAATACTTCACCATTTACCGGAAAAGATGGAGACTACGTTACGGCAAAGCAAATTGAACAACGTATTGAGCGCGAAAAGGAAACCAATATTTCATTAAAAATTGAAAAAGCCCAAGGCAGCAGTTATTATATTTCTGGTCGAGGAGAACTTCAGTTGTCAATCCTTATTGAAACATTACGACGAGAAGGCTACGAATTTCAGGTGAGAAGACCTGAAGTAATTCTGCAAGAAGAAGACGGACTTATTAAAGAGCCGGTAGAAAAGCTTTATATCGACGTTCCGGAAGAATGGATTGGTATCATAACAAACGAGCTTGGCCACAGGAAAGCAATTTTACAAAGCATGGAAACCTCAAAAGGAATTGTTCATTTTATTTACCAAATAAAAACAAGAAATCTGCTGGGACTTAGAAACACGCTTTTGACTCAAACCAAAGGAACTTCGGTTTTAAATAGTTTTGTATCCGGCTATGAGCCTTTAGAGAAAATTGATGAAATTAAACGAGGTGGTGTACTAATTGCATACGAGAAAGGTATCTCGACTGATTATGCACTAGGACTAGCCCAAGATCGTGGCGACTTATTTATAAAACCAGGCGAACCTGTTTACGAAGGAATGATAGTAGGAATTAATAAATTCGATACAGATCTTGATATTAACATTGCCAAGGAACGAGAGGTCTCCTCAAGAATGCGTGTTGGTGAAGTTACCCAGATTCCTTTAAAACAAACGCTCCCGCTTACCCTTGAATATGCACTTGTTTTTATTGCCGACGATGAAATGCTTGAAGTAACGCCTCAAAGCTTAAGACTAAGAAAGGTTTTATTGACACGAACCGAGCGAACAAAAGCTAAGCGCCAGATTGGGAACATAAAGTAAATTACTTGCTAGTTGTGATCTGGACATTAGCCATCTGCTCAAGCTCCTCCAATGTATAATTTCCAAATATTCCCCTTCCATTGTTAATGAAGAATAATGGTTTAACTACATTATTTGCCTGCTGAAAAGAACCTTTCCATTTAAGTGAATAGACAGAAATGTTATTTTCTGAAAGGTGTTGTTTTAAACGATCCAGTCTATATATATCTGTAAGAATCTGTACCCGTCTGAGATCATTTACGCTAGACTCCGAAGCCTGACATTTTGAAACCTCGGCTTTATTTAAAGATACTTGTCTCAAAAGAACGGCTGCATCGATTTGAGTTAACTGCTCAAGTGCTAGATCCGTATACCCTGCTTTTAGTAAAAGTACACGAAACGCATCATAATCTATTTGCCTCGGATCTCTAACGTAGAATCCAGTTAGTTGTTTTCTATGCTCTGCTAGATATTCTGGTGAATTAAAATCCGGAAGTTGGACAGTTATAGATTCAACTTGCCGATCCTCGCGATCATTCATTTCGATTTTTACATTTTTTCTACTATCTCTATTCCTAAAAGATAAAGCCCTTCCTTCATTACACGAGCAAACATTGAGACAAGCGTTAATCTCGCAGCTTTCTTTTGGGTATCAGGCTCTTTAAGTACCGGAACATTTTCATAAAATCTACTAAAACTTTGCGCAAGCTTGTATAAGTAATCGGCAAGATAATTAGGGCTATAGGCTTTTGTGGCATCTTCCACAACGCCCGAAAATTTGGTTATTGACTTGATTAATTCCTGTTCCTCTTTTGTCGAACAAGCAGGACAAGTCTGTGACATTTCCCCATCTGTGGGACAAGTCACAGACATGTCCCTATCTGCGGGACAAGTCACAGACATGTCCCTACTGCCTACGGCCCTTGCCCTTACATAACTATACTGCAAATATGGACCCGAATTTCCTTCAAGACTTACACACTCGTCCATGTCAAACGCCATGTATTTAAATGGGCTAACCTTTAAGAATGAATATTTTACGGCACCGACACCCACCGTTTCCGAAATTTCGGTATTATCCGAATCTTCAGCCGAATTGTCTTTTGCAGTTTCTGTTGGTAAAGCATTAATTCGAGAAACAGCTTCATCCAAAATGTCCATTGCTAAAACAACTTTGCCCTCTCGTGAACTCATTTTTCCTTTTTTAAGCCCCACAAATTCATACGCATTGTGATACTGTTTTCCTTTAAAAAGCTTAGGGTTTAAAAGCTCCTGGACCTTAAAAGTTACCTTAAAAAAGCTTATCTGTTCAACGGCCACGTTGTGAATACACAAATCTAATTCCCCAAAATCGGTAAATTCTTTATATGCAAGTCCGAGTTCTTTACCTTCGTAGGTTGGTAATCCTTCATTGTTTATAAACACCCTGGTATCAAGCCCATGTGGCTTTCCGTCAAAAATTACTGCACCGTCACTCTCTTTAAGAATTCCCTTTTCTAATGCTTGTTTACTATACATAAGTCCATCGTTCATAACTTCTGTTTCCATGTATTCTCTATCGAATCTGGAATATACCCGCTTATATATTTCATGAAAATGCTCCAAACTCCAAGTTTTCCCAAGTTGCCAAAGTTTCGTGATTTTGGGATTTTCACCTGAATATATTTGCTTATTAATTTCTCTTATTTCTGATTTTGCGCTTTCGTTATCTTTATATGCGGTAGCACCTTGTGCATACAATTTCCCTAAAAATGTAGCTTTCTCACGTGGAGCCATCGGATAATCTTTAGGATCGGTTTTTAAAAATGCCCATAAACATTTTGCAATATGCAAGCCTACATCACCCTGGTAATTTGTTCTTATTACCTTTGCACCTGATGCTTCGAACAGGCGAACAAGTGATTCACCAAGGCAGATATTTCGCAGGTGTCCAATATGAAACGATTTAAACGGATTAGGATGTGCAAACTCTATCATTACTTTTTTGCCATTCCAAAGACTGTTTGTAGCTAGCGGTTTTCCTTTATTTGCGGCATCGACCATTTCGCAAAACTTTGTTTGATATACAGAAGTCAGTAGTTTAAAATTTATATATCCGGGACTGGCTACGGTTGCCTCTGCGATATCTGAAACGTTAAGTGTCTTAACGATTTCCTGTGCGATTTCTACCGGATTTTTTTTAAGTCTGCCGGCAAGCTGCATTGCCACATTTGAAAAGTAATCGCCTTTGGATGAATCATTGGGAATATCAACAACTATTTCAGTATCTACCTTGAAGAGTGACTTAACGACTTCCTGGATTTTTGACTTTAGTGTATCGGTAATCATTTTACAGAGTATAAGGTTAACACATAAATTGTATCACAACTTCGGTATTTTGTTACTATTTCTTGGTTTTAGCGAGGACAATTCCTATTAAAAGTCCAACCGTTGCCGTAACAAGTTGGATTAACCCCATTGTTGTTAAGAAAACGCCGGGAACAATACCTAGTTTTACAAAAACATAGGCAGCTAAAAATAACACTCCTGACTTTACTACCGATGGCAAAATATATTTAGCTATATTATTGCCCTTTGCATAACGGTTTAGAATAATTACGTACAGATTGTTAGCAAGTATAATAACCGGTACAAAATACAAGAGAAAAATCGTAAACGGTCCAAACAAAAGTCCCAAAGCAACAGAAATCAAAGATGGAAAAATGGTCAATGGAAAGGTCTTCTTGTATCCAAAGCTTAATACTCCATAAGCTAAAAGTGCATTCACTACAATTCCTGTAACAAGTTGTGGAAGTCCAAGGCTAGGTACAACAAAAAACAAACTTCCCCACAAGAGATAACCCCAATTTGCAAAAGTATATGTCTTAATCTTTTGTAACATGGCAGTTTTAAAAACTTAGCTTAGTAAAAGACGAGTGTCTTAGTAAGTTAATCTTACCCTTTCGGCAAGGTAAATGTAAACGTAGATCCTTTACCCAATGTACTTTCTATTCGAATCCTTCCGCCCATTGCCTTAATTAATCCAAAGGTAACATAAAGCCCAAGCCCGGTACCTCCCGGTCGAATTACGTCACTACCTTTACCTTCTTTCCCATTTACATAAGGGCTTGCTCTAAAAAATTTCTTTCCAAGATTTTTAATATCGGAAGCAGATACTCCCACTCCGGTATCGGTCACAGAACATTCAACGGAATATTCCTTTTCTTTAATAGTAACCGTTACGGAACCTTCCATTGTATACTTTACTGCATTGCTTACTAAATTATCGAGTACTTCTTGAACCCGAAGTTTATCACCTACCACAAGCCAATTCTTTCGCTTATCGTATTTAAAGGTTAGTTTTAAGCCCTTTTCCTTGGCGGTATGATCAAAGGCTAGTTTGGTCTGGCGAATTATCTCATTTAGATTAACCACCTCAAGGTTTAGCTCTATTTTGTTGGCATCGATTTTGGTTGCAGCGAGCATGGTTTCCACAAGGTTTATTTCTCTGTTCATTGCTTCCTTTATGTTGACAAACTGTTCCTTAACTATTGGATCAAGCGTTATCATCTTATTTGTCTCGTAATAGTCGATCATGCTTGATGCATTTTTTATTATGGTAAGTGGAGTTCTTAGCTCATGTCCCATGATATCGAGCATATCTCGTTCACGTCTTCGCATTTCTTTCATTTTTTCCATTTTGTCACGAATCTCTACCGTAGCTGCATCTACCTTCTTTTGAAGGGTTTTACTAAATTCCTGAACTTCTTCATACAAGAGAGCACGGGATACAGCAATTGAGAAATTTTGTTGTAATAGAGACAATAATTCAAAATTTTGAGGTGTAAGAACAATCTGCAAATCCTTCAAGAGGACAAGCCCAAAAAGTTCATCATTTTTGTTTAAAGGCATGATAACATCAATCTTTCGATTGGTCATTAATCCAAATACACTTTTTACAGAAGGCTTAAATGAGTCAACTTGATTAATTTCCATTCGTTCCAACAGACCTTCTGGCGTAGTAATGAAATATTCACCAAACATGTCCCACATTTTTTTAACATCAACAAAGGTATCTGTTTTTTGTTTCGCAAAAACTATTTCAACATTTTCTTTTTTGACAAGCTTATGTGCAACACTTTTAAATGAATTAATTATCGATTTTAAACTAAGTGAACTAGTACTCGTCTCAATGAACGTAAATATATCTTTTGACAGCTCTGTATCACTTAGAAAAATTGGCAACAAAAGGCGGGTGTATGAATAATAAAAGACAACAAGATTAGAACCAATTATTATTGTCAGAATAACGAAATCAGTAATAATAATGAACTTCTGAATGAAATATAATTCTGCTGAAGCAATTACAGTGATGATTAAAATTGAAAACAAATTGCCTAATAACCTTCCTGTATCGATAACGAGTGTACTCACTAAAAAGTTTTCCCTTATGATCAGCAAAAGTATACTCATTGATATAAAGGCTAATGGAGCATATTGAGTTACACCCAAAACAGGTAAAGCGCCAAGTCCAATGGTTAGAATAACAAACAAAATCGCTATACTTGAGGCAATAAGCCGGACTTGTTTCTTTTGCAATGAAGTATATGTTGAATATCTTGAGAACCACCTTAGAAAAGCTACAAAAAGAAAAACACCCGATAAGACCATCACTAAAATATATAGAAAACCTGGTTCGAAATCTGCAGGGCTTCCAGGATTCAATTTAAAGCCCGAGATATTGTGAGCTGTATTCAAAAACGGAAGTACCGCAACAGTACCGATAATTACAATCAGGTCAATTATTTTGGTTAAGTCCCTTTTCTTGTTCCCAACAAGATATGTCCTGGGGAAAATTGTTGTAACATGTGATAGTGCGTTGACGATATGAATAGGAAATAATATTGCATATTTTGCGAAGAGATTTGCAATTTTTATGTCTGGAATCAGGTCAGCTCCTGCATTCGTTACATACCAACATACAACAGATAACAACAAGTAACCATATATATACCGATTAATTGGGGGAAGTTTTTTGTGCGAAACGACAAACGTATATATATTATAGACAAGTGTAAGTCCTACAAATGAATAGATTATGTACAGGTTGATCGTCATTTTCTATATATCTCTATGTCAGGGTACTTATTCATATGAAAATTTTCATATACTGAAGTATATGCTCCTGCACAAGAGATGACAAGCAGATCACCGAGTTGCACATTTCGTGGCAGTAGCACTCGCTTTGCAATAATGTCATAACCGTCACAAGTAAACCCAGCAATTTTGTAAAACTTTCCACTTCCATTTTTCTCAAGTTCTAGAACTTGAGAACGATGATACACAGGATATTCAAAGTGCTCAAGTGCCTCGATAAGACCAAGGAAAACGCTAGTATCGACAACCACTATTGGTGGACGCTTATATGGTTTAATATTTATGACTTTGGTAAGAAGAGCCATCGTATTAGCTACTACCGAACGACCCGGTTCAACAAAAACTTTTTCGATACTGCATTTAAGTCTAAATCTATTTACATACCTGCAAATCCCTCTAACATATTGAATTAACTGCTTTACGTCACCATTATATTTAGCAGGTATACCACCTCCCAGATTTAAATATTTAATCTTTACACCCAAGTGATCCGCATACTCCAATAGGGGACTTAATTTGTCTAGCGCATCTTTCCACGAAGATAACGCCGTGTTTTGTGAACCTACATGAAAGGTTACTCCTTGAATTGGCCACTTATTTTTTTTAGCCTTTCTAACAATGTACTTAAAATATACATCACTCATTCCGAATTTACTTGATAGATCAAAGGCAGAAAGCTTATTCGGTGTACCAATTCTTGCAAAAAGTACAGGTTTATCAACAAACCTAAGAATTTTATCTATCTCCATTTCAGAATCAAAGGCATAGTTCTTAACTCCAATTTGATTTGAAAATATCAAATCTCGTTCTCTTTTGGTAGGAGCCGAGAAAGATATCTTGTCTTTGTCTACTCCAAGATCATGAACTAATTTCAACTCGGCTGCGGATGCAACGTCAAAACCAAATCCCGTCCTAATAATCGACTCTACAACTGGAATAAAATTATTAGCTTTTATTGCGTATAAAACCTGGATCCCGTTTTTTTCGAACTCTTTTAGGACTTCTAAATTATCCTCCAATTGGGTAGGAAAATAGATAAAACGTGGGGTTGTTATATCACTCACTTTTACTGATTTTAAGAAGTTTTTAAGAATTTTTTTCATTATTCTTTTATTTTATTTAATATTTCCACAACAACTTGTGGCTGTCCTGGATTTCTTGGAAAAGCTAGTCGTATACTGTCATACCGACACCCTGAAATTTTATTCAAAAGCCATTGAACTATAGACCCAAGACTTTTATTCGACCTTTTACTCTGAGCAACTTCTGTTCCTTCTAACGTGAAAAAAACGACTTGATCAGGAAAAGGTGGTTTAGGTGCTAAAAGACGATATGAAAAACCAATGGCTCTTAAGTATGTATCAAACATTACTTGGGTCGGATTTAAACTTGGGTCATCTGCTGGAACTTTTGCCACTTCTGCAAGATAAGTCACAAAATCGTCTTGTAAGTAGGCTTTTAGCTCTGCCGCTTGTTCCGAAGTAAGATAATGTCTAATTTCTGAAAGAACAACTTCACTGGCACGCTTAGCCGGTCTGTCAACTTCATTAGGATGATTTATGGTAATTATCCTTCCAACCCCACGTAATATATCAATGTCGGGAATTTTGATAGAACCACCGAGGCGCGTGTATTCAGCGGGTTCATTAGCCGTTTTACTGTGTGCAAGTACTACTACCGAACGTGGATCGTCTATCGCATCAATGTAAGAATTTATTACAGCAGTTACAGGATACGGTAAAGTTATTTCAACAATCTGATCGGCTACCGATCCTTGAATTCCCAGCGATTCCATATGTTTGTTAACTATTTCCGCAGGAACAGATATAACCTGTTCATCCGCTTCATTTGTTCTCACAGAGGTCAAACATCCAGTGGATTCTAACGCTAGTAAGAGATCTCGGTTTTTGTTTGGGTCACGTAAAAACTCAGGCTGTTCTACCCCAGCAACCTTCCAAATCTCCGAAAACGGAGGACGTGAAAATGCTGAAACATAAACTGCTGCACAAGAAATCGCATTGCTAAGCGAAGATGGAAGCCCCTCTCTTTCGTTCGGATCAGGTGGGGTACCAGGGTTAATAATGCTCATATCTCTATATGGATCAACTCAATAATTTCTACAATTATCGAAACTTCTTCTCGATTCTGTAAGCTAATTATAACACAATTTAGGCTCTAAAATCAACCGTTGGATGGTACAAACCGCAAAAAAGTCACACGAAATGTAGCTAGACAGTAACAACTTATTGCTAACTACAGACTTCTTTTCCCCAATCACCCTATAATTTCAACCCTATAACTATTAAACCAATCACCCACGGCAACACCCTGTTTAACAGGAATTTTTTTACCGCCGTTGCCGTCATCAAGCTCTAAAACAAGCTTAGCTTCTCCAGGATGAGCAGAAATAAGGTCCTTAAGCTTAAGTAGCTCGGTCTTGGGAGCATCTTTGGGAAGAAATATTTTTACCAGCTTTTCTGAAATACTATCACGCGAGGAATCCTTACTACTTCCATTCTTAGGTTTGATATCATTGGGGGAGAAAGATGTATTGTTAGAGGCTTCGGAAGTCGCTACCCCATCTGAATTATCTTCCAATGGACAACTATTCTCGTATTTACTAATCATCTCTTCTGAAATCTCTTTAAATGCATCGGCCAAAATACTAAGCTCATCGTTACGTTCGTTAATTTTGCCCTTAATAGCAACCATTTTATCTTCGGAGAGAATCTCTTTGTATTTTTTGTAAACATTTGGAAAAACAACAACTTCGATAGAGCCCGACAAATCTTCAAGTTTAACAAACGCCATTGGATCGCCTTTTTTAGTGGAAATTCGCTTTACATTAGTAATAGACCCCATAATGGTAACGGGCCTACCAACTTTGCCTACAGATAAATTGGAAACGTCGGTAATGCCACATTTAACCCTAAGCCCAGTGGTACGTTTTTGCGGATGGTCTGAAACAAAAATTCCAATAAGCTCTTTTTCCCAGGCGATTTTTTGCGCAGGGGTTGTCTCAACAGACGAAGGAAGCAATGTTTTAGCAGGAATAATCTTTTTAGTATCCTTACTACCACCAAAAAGCCCATTTTGACCAATACTCTTGCGCTCCTGGTCAGATTTAAATTTTTTGTAAAGAGCATCAAGAATTTCGAGATGACCCTGCCTATCGCCAAACTCATCAAGCGCACCAGCCATAATTAAAAGCTCAAAAGTTTTTATGGGAACGGTCAAAAGATTGGATTCAAACAAAAGATGATCGAGCGATTCAAATACTGTTTGTTCCTGGTCGCGTTTTTTTGTTATTAAACGAAGTGTTTTTTTACTAATTCCCTTAATTGTGCCAAGCCCAATACGAATAGCATCTTCCCCTTCAATTTTGTAGTCTACATTACTTTCATTAATAGATGGCGGTAATATTTTAATACCCTTTCTAAAACACTCATCGAGAATTTTGGCAACTTTTTCTTTGTCTGCAATTTCGGTTTTTAGAAGGGCCGCCATAAAAGCAACAGGATAATAAGTTTTAAGCCAGGCCGTATAGTAAATAATAATTGCATAGGCGGCAGCGTGCGCCTGATTAAATGCATAGTTTGTAAATGGAATAAAAAGTTCAAAAAGTTCGTTAGCAGTTTTTTTATCCATACCATTATCAACCAAACGTTTTAAAAGATCATCTTTCATTGCGAACAAAATGTCGGGTTTCTTTTTACCTGTAGCCTTACGCACAGAATCGGCTTCACCCCAGTCCATTCCAGCCAAATGAATAACCGCACGAATAATATCTTCCTGATACACAAGTACACCATAGCTAAGCTTAAGAAAATCCTCCATTCGAGGGTCAAGATATTTAATTTCTTTTTTACCCGATTTACGGTCGGCATACTCCTGTTGGTACTGGTTAGGACCAGGACGTACAAGTGCATTAACAGCGGCTACGTCAAATATATTTTCCGGACGTATGGTTTTTATTGTTTGTTTCATTACGTCACTTTCAAGCTGGAAGATGCCAAGAGTATCGAGCTTATTAATAGTCTCGTAGACTTTTTTATCTTTAAAATCAAGCTCCTCAAGATTAATGTCTTTATTATATGTTTGTTTGGTAAGTTTTACAGATTCGATAATTGTTTCAAGATTTGTAAGCCCAAGAAAATCAACCTTAATAAGTTTTAGCTCTTCTAATGAATCCATCTCGTACTGGGTGACCATTCTGCCAAGATCTTTGTCAAAAACAACGGGCACATAGTCAGTTATTGGGCCAGGTGTAACTAAAATTCCACAAGCATGAATCCCTGTGTTTCGAGCGGTGCCTTCAATTTGCTTTGCTACATCGATTAGTCGCCTTGCATCGGGATCGGTATCAATTAGTTGTGCTAACTCCGACACGGAATCAAGCGCTTTTTGAATAGTAACTTTTGCAAGCCCCTGCCCGGAAGGCGGAATAAGCTTTGCAATTCTGTCGACATAATCTAAAGGAAGGTCCAAAACTCTACCTGCATCACGAATCGAACCACGAGCCTGCATTCGTCCAAAGGTAATAATATGGGCAACTTTTTCGGAACCGTGTTTTTTAATTGCATATTTTATAAGGTCGTCTCGCCTATTGCTTGGTATATCAAGATCGATATCGGGAGCTTTGGGCCTAAGCGGGTTTAAAAATCTTTCGAACGCAAGGTTAAAATCGAGTGGATTTGCGTTTACAATTCCAAGTGCAAATGAAACTAAGCTACCTGCGGCAGACCCTCTTGTAGTAAATGGCAGGTTTCTTTCGTTCATCCAGTCGGTAAATTCGCTAACCATAAGCATGTATTTTGAAAAACCTTTTTGGGAAATAATATCGTATTCGTATTTTAGGCGAGCCTCTTCAGACTCTTCCATTTCCCGACCCAATTTTTTTGGGGCTCGTGCCCAGACAATATCGTGAAGATACTTGTCGGCATCACCTTTATACTCGTCGGGAACATAGGCGTTTGGAAGCACCCAATCGTGTGGATCAAGATCAACATTACACATATCGGCTACTCTAACGGTGTTTTCAAGCGCCTCTGGAATATCTTTAAAATACTCACGCATCTCATCCTCTTTCCAAAGGTAAAAGTCGGGAGTATCGGCCATTGTTAACCTGTTAGTGTCAGAAATTTTCTTTTTTGTGTTAATTGCCAAAAGTACATCTTGTGCAAATGCGTTATCGGCCGTAGGGTAATGGGCATCAGTTGTAGCAACCAGGGGAATTCCCGTGTCTCTTGAGAGTTCTATAAGCTTTGAATTAACCTTTTTTTGATCAAGCATGCGGTTTGCCTGAAGTTCAAGATAGTAATTACCCATACCAAAAACACCCTGATACCAAAGTGCAACCTCTTTTGCTTTTGCATACTGTTTATTAAGGATAAGTTGGGGAATTTCACCGGCCAAACATCCGCTTGTGGCGATAAGTCCTTCTTTATAAATTTCGATAAGCTCACGGTCAATTCTTGGCTTATAGTAAAAGCCTTCAATGTTGGCAAGCGATATAAGCTTTACAAGGTTTTTGTAACCTACCGAATCTTTTGCCAAAAGTATAAGGTGGTAAGGATCGTTATCAAGCTTTGCAACTTTATCAAACCTAGTGCGCTGGGCAACATACGCTTCCACTCCAATTATGGGCTTAATTCCAGCAGCCTTTGCCGCCATATAAAACTTGTGAACCCCAAACAAAACTCCATGATCGGTTAAGGCAACCGATTTCATGCCGGCTTCGGCAACTCGCTTCACAATAGAATTAAGAGAGGACAGCCCATCAAGCAAAGAAAATTCGCTATGTACATGCAAATGCGTAAACATCAAAAAGTCCGCTAATATTTGATAGTCCCCCTTACCCCAGGGAGTATATTACTGTAACTATATAAAAGTATTTAAACCCTGTCAAATTTTATTATGACTTACAAAATTTACTCATCTCTTAGGGCGGTAACTGTAGGCATTAAGGATGCCCTAAACGCCGGAATCGTTGTACCAACAAATGTTGTTATAAGTCCAATAAAATATATCAAAATAATACCTGCCCAAGGAAATCCAACAAAGAAAAACATCGGCTTTGATACGCTCATTTGCATTGAATTTACAGCAAGTGCATAAAACAAACTGCTACCCCAGAAAAGCGATAAAACAACATTAAAGCCAATTGAAAGTACAAGCCCAATAACAAATCCGACATTTGTTATTAATAAAGCATATTTGTATAGAATTTTCCTTATATCGGCACGGGTAGCACCAACAGCTCTAAATACCCCGATTTCACGTTTACTTTCCGATACAATTTTATTAACGGTGAAGAATACGGAGAACGCTGAGACAATAAGGAAGAATGAACCCAGCCCCAATCCAATGTTTCTTGTTATTTTTGTGAATTCATGTGTCTGTTCGACAATTCCATAAACAGGATTCGTCCATAGATCTTTGACTACTTTCTTTACGTCCTTAGGATTCTGTAATTTGTAGATACTCTTTCCCGCCGTAAGAGATAAAACCTTTGAATCCATAAGTTCAGACTTCGCCCAGTCCGGAATAATTAACGAATTGTAATATCCCATTGTATATAATGAACCAAAACCTGAATGGCTAAAACCTACAATAACAAATCTATTATCTAATTCCGTCCAGGAAGTTGGATCGTTAGTTTCATCGTAAGCCACATGACCCATAGCCTCGTAAGAAATCGAGATTTCTTTACCAAGATACTCTACGGCCAAGTCATGAAAAAAGTCATACTGCTCCCTTGAAGACATATCCCAAACGGCAACATTATTTTTAATATATGCCAGATCGGTTATAGGAATAATTACGGGAATTTTTCCATCGTATTTATCATCGAAACTATATCCTTCAGCTAAGTAATCATGTGCAATAAATTCAGGAACAAGCACGAGATTATACATTGTGAAATATGTGTATTCGGATGAAACCTGATCAAGCAAAGGACTAATACAGAATTCCAAATGATCACTAATACCGTCAAGTTGAGCTGTTCTCCCGATATATTCTCCCTTGTATGTATTTTCTACTGTCTTTTGAACCGATGAGTCCGCACTTGCATCAACGGCAACATAGTTTTTAAATGAAATTGTGTCCCTAAATATTTTCTTTAGTGTGTTGTTAACCCCTGTTGTTCCAACAAGAAATACAAGCAGAATAATTATACCTAACGATATCGAGCAACCCGAGGTAATTGTTCTTACTTTTCTTTGTTTATATTTTGTAAGCGCAAGCTTGCTTGCATCTCTGCCTTTTATCATAAAAGTTTGCCATCTACCATATTAAATATTCGACCTGCTCTACTTGCAATTTTAGGGTTATGAGTAACAATGATAACTGTTGTCCTATTTTGTTTGCTAATATTTTCGAGCACATCCATTATTTCTTTGCCTGTCTTTTCGTCAAGATTACCTGTAGGTTCATCGGCAAAAATTATTTTGGGATTATTAACAAGCGCACGCGCAATTGCAACTCTTTGCATCTGCCCTCCACTTAACTGCTTCGGTAAGTGTTTTATCCTATCGGCAATCGAAACAAGATTAAGTGCGTTAACTGCTTTTTCCTGTCTTTCCGATGTTATCATCTTTCGAAACATCAATGGAATTTCAACATTTTCACGAACATTAAGATACGGTTGTAAAAAGAAAAATTGGAAAACAAACCCTATTGTTTGGTTCCGATATGCCGCACTTTCATTATCAGTCATACTCGAAAGCGACTTGCCGTCAACGGAAATTTCACCGGAAGTAGGTTGATCAAGCCCGCTTAACAAATGAAGTAATGTACTCTTACCACTTCCGCTTGATCCCATTATTGCAACAATTTCGCCCTCAGCTATATCAAGATTTACATCATCGACTGCATGAATCCTTTCACCACCAACGGTATATGTTTTTGTTAAGTTCCGCGCCGAAAGTATTATTTTACCGGAAGGTATATTGGAGCCTGATCTTTGTTTTAATTTCTCGGTCTTGGAATCGGTAAGATCTGTAGTAATATCGTTTACAAAGGCAGTTATATCACCGGAATATGCTGTCTTTAGTTCCGTTTGTAATTGTATAAGTAACGATTTTGATATCATTTCAATCTCTTTAATTATCTTGTTACTTGATAGCTTTTTGTCATTTCCAAAAGTGCTTTTGCGTCGTGATCCTTTTCAAAATGCTCTCGCACCGGATCAAGTAATTTATTAATATAACCAATAACGGCTGCTTTTAGATCAGTTGGGAATAACTCCTTTTGGGAAAAGGCTTTCTCTAACTCATCATAAGTTTTGTATACGACATCTCCACCATATTTTTCCGGTCGTTCTACAACAAATCCAGCTGCCAACAAATCTTCAAACCCAACAAGATGATAAGCCTCAAATATTATGTATTTGCAGTATTCGAGAATCGGATTGTCTTTTATATCGCCTTCGGCACAGTAGGCATTCATTATTTTACGCTCTACATCTTCTTTTGTATCTGTCATGAATATTGCACTATCCGGGATTGATTTACTCATTTTCATGGCAATAGCACGCTCGATTGCATCCATATTATCTGCAGCGGGCTTACCTAACCCCATAAGCATATGATTACTAATTACAATAGGTTTAAAAAATCCAAGCTCGGGACCAACCTGGCGTGCAAGCATATTAACTTTACGCTGGTCCATTCCAAGCTGAGTAACTCGTGCATTTAGCTTAAAAATATCGGCAGCCTGCATACATGGATAAAAAATCTGTGAAGCCATAAGTTTATCGGATTCGCTTCGCCCCATTATTTGAGTCGTACGTAAAATTCGATTAAGTGTTGTGTTTTGAGCAACTTTCATTACAAGTTCCCAGTATAAGGGATCTTTTGCATGAGCACTTGCCCAAACAAAAGATACATTTGAAAGATCCATTCCCGAGGCTTTCCACAATTCAATAAAATATCTACCAACGGTTCGAATTTTTTCTATATCACCACCCATTTTTTTATTAAGGTAGGCAAACCAATCGGCCACATAAAACACAAATTTAAACCCTGCTTTTGTCATTTTATTGGTACTTATCGCACGCATTATGCCTTGAGCTATATGCATTTGTCCCGATGGTTCAAATCCGTCATAGCATACTAGATCTTCTCCTGATTCTAAAATGGGTTTTAGCTCGTCGGCACCTACTACTTCTTCGCCAACAGAAAGCACAAGCTTTAGCCGCTCATCAATTGTTAAGTTTGGTTTTGCCATTACAAGCACCACAAAGTTAATTGACAATTGTACAATAAATTAATCAATTCGTGTAGGGACAGGTCAGGTCTGTCCCGATCTATTCATAATGTTACCTTTTGCTAATATCAAACGTAAACATTATCACGATAACTTGATTATATAAAAATGATGGAAGTTAATAGAAGACAGATTTTGACCAGGTTGGGTGCCACTGTTGCTGCTGGTATGGTTACTGGATGCAGACCAGGCGTCGAGATCCCACCCCCTATCGTTTCGGTTCCAGAAACTGTAGCACCAACACCAACTCCCGAGCAAATTGTATTAGGTGCTCAAGTTGAGCGAACTGTAACCCCAGAAGAAATTCAAACCTATGCGGATGAAATGGCTAAACTTGCATCAAGGTACAACCTTCCTTCTTTTAGCTGGAGCTCGGAATTGTTAAATTTGTACCTTGCACAACCCCAAGAATTCTACGAAAGATTTGGAGTCACGGGATTTTCAATACAGGAGGCCATCATAGATCCTCGTGTTTGTGCATTTTCTTCGCAACTAGTTGACCCCAGTACAGATTCTTACCTTTTTACAAACAAAGACGGAATGTCTGTATCAGTTAACAAAATTGAAGGACTAGAGTGGATTATTATACTCGGACAGAGCCTACGTAATCCTGAAACAACATATGCGTACACGGACGAGCAAAGGAAACTTGCATTTTACTTGGTTCTATCTAATGAACTAATGAGATCTGCACTGCTTTTAAACTTTACCCTAGTTGCTAAAGAGTATTATGAAGCAAAATATAAATACTCTACTGATGAAGACTCTCCGGAAATAAGACTTGCCATACTTTGTACGTTAATGGGTATGAGTGACTTTACAGAACTTTGGCACTTTTTGGATGGATTCCCTTTCCTTATGCAAGAGCCTGATACGGAAAAGATTTGGCATGAACTTTATAGTGATCAAACGGAAGAACAGTTAGATCCAATACTCTCTAGAAAAGACAGTATATATTCAATTATTACAAGATTTACGCTTGTAAATAGGTTGCTAGACGGATCAATGGCTGCTGCGGAAACAAATCCTTTCCATATTACAGCCGACCAACTTCCCGAGCAGATATTCGACCGGCTATTTAATAACTATGATGCGTTAGATGAAAATAATATTCTAAATAGGCTGATTGCCGTATTCAGCGCAGGTACTTTTTCTTCGGTTGAAAACAAGCCATTAACTAGACGCCAACTTCTGGCAAAATTTTTAACTGGCATTTCGCCTAAGGCATAAAACAGATTAGAAGAAAGACCAGTCCGAATCCTTACCGCTTGCTCGCCTGGTAATTCTTACTACATACTTTCCGACAAACAGAGTTATATATGTATATGTTATACCCATTAAACCTACTGTTCCAACGACAATTCCTATATTTTTGGCTTTGTCCAAATGAGATTCTATCTGGGTTTCCTGCTCCGGAAGAATAGTCGAGATGACAGTATCAAGATAATTTCCATTGATATCCTCAATTCTAATCGGGATTTCGAATACCTGCTTACCCATATCTGCTAACGACTCCCTGTAAAAACAGATTGTAATGGTTTCATCATCAACAATAATTTCCTTAATGATCAAGGGATCCAAATCTACATTTACTCCGATCGCTTCTATTTTATTTACGGCTGAGTACGAGATTATAACTTTAATATAATCCCCTTCAATTTTGGAAGAAACTGTAGATAAAAATATATTTTCATTTCCTACGGGTACAAACACATTTGTGTCATCGGAATTAGCGCTTTGTCCATTATCATCAGTAGCACTATTATTACTATTGGTGTTGTTGGGAGATATCGAGTTATTGTTGGTCGAATCAGTATTACCACCAGGGATGGAGACAATAATTAAACCCTCTACAACCTTTGTTTTTGATATTCCTAGACTCTGGGTGGTCAATCTAACAGTATATGTTCCCGAACCGGTATATATATAACTAGGATTTGCATCGGTCGAATCTGTTATACCGTCGTTGTTAAAGTCCCATGCATAGGTTTGAGGATTATTTGTCGAAAGATCGGTAAACACTACCGTAAAAGGTGCTATTCCACTTGTATGATCTACAGAAAAATCTGCAACCCCGTCAATACTTTTTTGGTAATCAACTTCATCCCTTGTTATGCTCCAGCTGTCATTCATAAGTCCTGATACATTATTCTGATTAGCTATGGCATAATTTTTATTCCAGTACATAAAATATGAGGTCTGAGGTGCATATGTTTTAATGTTGTTTATTAGAAGCTGATTATCGAATACATACTTACTCGGCTCGTATCCACCACTGCCGGGACCAAATTCTGTTAACGCAATAGGCTTGCCTAAGGTCAAAAGTTTTGTATAACCACTAGAGCCAATATTGCTTATTACGCCATTCCAACCCTGACTTAATCCTTCATAATAATAGTAATCAAGCCCGACGATATCTACGTAAGCTTTCCCGGGGTAATAGTATAGAACATCTTTATAATCGCCCTCGTTTCGATTAGGAGAATAAACCCAAAGCAAGTTGTTTAAACCTTTTGTGTTAGTATAATAATTATATAAATGCTGCCACAAGGCTACATATTGAGCTTTGTCTCTATTCTCCCACCAAGTCCAATTACCATTCATTTCATGAAAAGGTCTGAACAAGACAACGACTCCGTTATCACGCAAAGTAGCAAGCCAAGCGGCTTTCTGATCCAAGTCTGCATGCCAATCATTGTAATATTGATTACCTGGCGTATATAAGTCTGACAAACTACCAATGTCCGACAAATCGCTACTCTCGCCACAGCCGTCATACCTAGGAAGTGTTCTGCACCCCCAGCTCTCGCTATCCATACAGTTTAATGGCACAGAGGTCCAAGGGTTCATCATGTGCCAACTTATAGTCACAAGCCCACCGTTATTACTATGTTCTATAAGCTTGGTTAACATGCTGTTTGCAAAGCCACAATACAAAAAATCTGCCCCAACAATTGCAGGATACTTACCCGATTGACTATATATACTCGTGATATAAGTATTGTATCGAGTCGGAAACAGATTATCGACACTAGCTCCAACAAACTGACCCGTAAGCACTCTATTTGCGGCTCGGGTAGGTAAGTCAACAATATAATTTAGTACCACCTTTGTTTTTAAAGATGCATTCGGATTTGAAGGAACAAGTGGAAAAGTCGCATTAGATGATATCCATCCTTTGTTTGTCGATATACCAAGCACACTATCTTTTGAGAGAATTTGCACGAATGACGAACAAGTGAAAGCTATCAAAATCCAGAAAAGAATTATCCACAAATGTTTTTTAGCCACAGGCCCAACTGCAGATAAATTTATTATATTATTATAATATCTTACAAGTAGAGACAGGTCCAGGGCTGTCCCTACCTATTTATATATTGTATAATGCCATCATATGGCAAAAATAATAAGGCTTCCACAACATGTTATAAACCAAATTGCAGCAGGTGAGGTAATAGAAGGTCCTGCTTCTGTTGTTAAAGAGCTATTGGAGAACTCGATTGACGCAGGTGCAACTGAAATCATTATAAGTCTAAAAGATGGCGGCAAGTCAGAAATAAAAATTGAAGATAATGGCGTCGGCTTTTCAAAAGACGATCTACCACTAGCCTTTGAACCACATACAACAAGCAAATTACAAGACATCTCAGATCTAGCTAAACTCGAAACACTTGGATTTCGTGGAGAAGCACTTGCAAGTATAGGATCAGTGTCCAAAATCACTGTAGAAACAAAAGAATCCGAGACTGATAACGGTACTTCTATTACAGTAGAACATGGCAAAATATCAACACCAAAAGTTACAAACAGAAAACCAGGGACTACAATAACTATTACAAACTTATTTGAAAAAATTCCGGCCCGGCAAAAGTTTCTTAAATCAACCCAAACCGAAATTAGAAAAATATCAGCCGAAATAATTAAACGCGTGCTTGTAAACCCCACAATCCGATTTAAGCTAATTCACAACGGAAAAGAACTATTCGACTTTTTACCTATTTCCGTTAATACCCACGATTCCAAGACATTCATTCATCCAAGCCGGATCGAAGATGTTTTAGGAAAGGAGGAAACAGAGTCTTTAATTCCTGTTTACACAAAGGCAGACTCCGTTACTGTGGGGGGAATGATTGGTCATCCGATACTTGCCAAAACAAATCAATCACATACATATATTTTCTTAAACAAACGACCCATATGGGATAGAGGTATTATAAAGTCGGTTTATGCAGGAACCAATAGATTTGTAGCTAACGGAAGTAAAATTCCTTTTGCAATCTACTTAACAATTGATCCAACTCAGGTCGATGTTAACGTACATCCTCAAAAACTTGAAGTTCGTTTTGTTAACCCATACCGGGTGTATAGCGATATTGAGCATGCAGTTCGTAGTGCACTTGAAACAGCCTTAAAAAAAAGACATTATCTACTCTTCATATAATGAGACCTCGCCCGAAAGTAGTGTAACAAGATTAAGAGATCTTGAGCCTGCAACCCACAATCCACTGAGTGCAAGCTCATCTATGCAAACATTCCAACACAACAAAAACCTTGTAAACCAGGCAATTGCATTTAGCCAACAACTTTTGGAATCTACAGAATCTTCAGACGATATACCACTCACAAACATTCATCAGTATATGAGTCGATATATCATATGTGAGAAAGATGACGAATTATGGGTTATAGACCAACATGCCGCTGCAGAGCGAATCCGATTCGAGGAACTTTTAAATGCATACGAACACATAGACAGTACAACAAGTCAAAAACTTCTCGTGCCGATTAAGCTTTCTTTTACTAAGCCCGAATCCATTATCGTTGAGAGCGTCTTACCACTTTTACAAAAGATTGGATTTACAGTAGATTTATCAAACGAAACCCTAATTATTACAGCCGTCCCGGAAACCTTAAAGTCCGGTAATATAACCGAAATAATAAAAGAGCTTATTGCTTTCACAGAAGATCAAAACGTTCTCGAAAATTATGTCAAAAATAAATATGAGGATATTATTGCAACATTTGCCTGCCATACATCACTTAGGGCAAATCAGCAAATAACCAATCCCGATGCAAAAAGCTTTGTCCGAAAACTCCTTCTATGCAAAAATCCGTATTCCTGCCCGCACGGACGACCAATCCTTTGGAAAATTACTCCGGACGAGATTGACTCCCACTTTGACCGCACCTAACTATTTGCTGTCCTGCGGGTTAGTTGCAGTAACCACACCTTGTCCAGTCGGTGTAATCGATTCTGTTGGCTCGGATTCAATAACAGTACTTGTGTCAACGGGTTGAGAAACAGGATTTGTGCTATCAGTAGTCGTCTGAGTAGTTGTAATCGTATCTGTTGATTCGGTGCCAACTACATTAGCTAAAGAATCTTCTGATTTTAATTTTGCATCTGATGCTTTTTTCCAATCATCAAGTAAAGAATTGTCGGTAGCTTCGGTTATATCCTTTTCCGTGTTAACACTGGTTGGTTCTTTTTCAAAGGTTGGACCACTAGGCAATACGGTTTGACTGTTATCATTGGTAGCACCCGGCTTGGGCGACTTCTTTCCATTGCCTTTTCCCAAAAATGAAGTTAAGACTGCAATACCGGTAAGAACCACGCCGGCAATCATATAATAAACACCCCATGTAGAAAATTGCCCATAAAACCAAGTTAAGAGACTATTAAGTACACTTTGAATATATGGCAGAAGTTTCCCTACAAACCCAAAACCTTCCAATCCTACAACTTCAACAATTCTTACAATTTTATATGGGGCTAAAGTACCTAATATAAAAAGAACTGACCCACCTAAAAAGGTTACAATTCCGGTAACAATTACGCCTACTCTAAATCCAGGAACCATAAGAATTAGTAAAAGTCCAATTACAATAATCGCTAATATGTAACCAATTAAAAATTGGTTAATAATACTAAATATCAATTGAACCCTTGATGCATCGTTACTACTAAGGAGTTTCCCAGTATTTACAGTTGTTGAATCCAAAATATCTTGCAACGGAAGATCACTCGACGTTTCAACCATATTTCTAAACTCCAATTCGAATTCATCAAAAGAAAATCCACTCGGAACACAGTTTTGTTCATAGATATTTTTTGCCGTAATTTCGACACTGGTATCAGTACATACGGGTAGACTTGCAGATTTTATTCTGTATGTGTCAATAAAAATGTTTATCAGATCATCTTTCGACTCGACAAGTTGCAAATTAATCTCAAGGTCGGGGGATTTTCCTGAAAGAAAGTTATAGGTTTGATCAATTGATGAGTTTGCAAGCTCGGCAAGCTTGGCTTCACTAAAGACTTTGTCAAAAATCTCCCTTGATTCACTGTCCGGATCGGAGATATTGTTTAGTATGTCCTGCAGGAAAGGATCTGCCGAAGCTTTATCCTTCATAATATCCACAAAAAAGTCCGGAGCCTTATTATATAGTGTACTGTCAGAAACAAGATCTTTTATATTCTGAGGGTTGGTAATATATTGAGAAAACAACACCATTGGTGTCCCTACAATGATTACTACAAGAAAAATCAAAATTAAAAGTGATGAAACAATCCATCTTAGTGTTTTTATCATTATTAACGTAATTAACTTAATACTATTCCAGTATACCGATTATATCGTTATTGTCAAAATAAATATGCTGCCGTTAAGTATAATTTCAGTTATTCAGTTAATGTTATTTAACAATACTAACCATAGATTTAATTTATTTTGATACAATCGCTAAATTAGGCAGTAATTTAAATTTTTTTATTAAACTTGTCTCCCGAGAATGATCCCAAAATAACTCCTCCAATTGAGCAATTAGATTCCAGTCGGGAATTATACATTCCTGAACTGGACATTATAGCAATCCTTGGAACAGACCAAGAAACTGCACGTGATAATTCAATTGGAAGGGATGATCCGCTTTGTTCCTGCGCTCGAAATGATTTTCTTTCCCATCAGTTAACACTTGCTCATACTCGTTATAATATACCCCGGTACGTTTTGGGACCAAACCCTTTTGGCTGTAATATTTTTTTTTACGCATCCAGAGACACTAGCAGTACTCCGCTTCCCATACAGATAAACCATCCTGCAATACTTATAGGCGCATCATTACCAATTTACCAACATGGATCTACTTTCTATCTTAGACAAAGACCCAACGGTACACATGCCGGAAAATACGAGATTCCCGGTGGTCATTATGATGGATTTTATGATGATATCGCAGGACTCAGAGAAATCCAGGAAGAAATGAGACTTACCCAATCTCAGTGTTCTGAAAGTCAACCTTTGGGAACATTTCTCGTAACACATGGAGGTACTGACTCAAGTGGAACACACGTTATTAGAAGCCACCTTTGTCTAACTTGGATTACATATCTGAATCCCGACAACTACAAGCCGCATGAACAGACACAGGAAGGTTGGGAACCATTTACGGTTGATCAGATAAGAGAGCTATATGCAAATGGTTTACTTACACCCTTTGCATATCTTGCATTTAAAGCAATAAATCAACTGGACTAACCTGCTAATACACTAACAACTTTTCCAATAACAAAGGCATCTTCTTCATCATGGATATAGATCGGTTTATGAACCGGATTACTTGATTCCGGAAAAAGTATGAGTATTGATCCTTTTTTCCTTGCAGTTTTTACAGTAACACCATTATCTATTATGGCAACAACAACATCGTTATTGGTAAAGCTTGAGCCCTTTGAAACAACTGCATATGAACCGTTAGCCAAAAATTCTGCACCTATTTTGCGCTTGTTCATTGAGTCACCTTTTACTTCTACCGCAAATAGATTTGTTATGGATGAGAGTAACCGCTTGTCAATCATAAGTTCACCAAGGTATTCATCCTGAGCAGTTACAAGTGGACTACCTGCATTAGCAAAGCCCATAATTGGAACAGGCAGAAAATTACCCTTTTGCATACCGACAACAACAATACCACGAGCATCACCGGAACGTTTTATATAACCCATTTGTTCAAGCCTAGAAAGTTGGTAAGTCACCGCACGTTTAGATGAAAATCCAAACTCCTCGCGAAGCTCATTTAACGAAGGAGCCATGTCATACCTGGTAACGTACCTTTTAATGCTGTTTAAAATCTGCATTTGTATTTCGGTAAGTATTTTTTGTGGCATTAAGATTTAGATTAATTTATATGTATCGGGAGGAAGCTTTATTATTAAATTAACTTGCTGTAAGGGCAGCTCCCAATAAAGCTTACCTCCCGCTTGTGACCTTTTGGGCGAATTTTTTTATCCTCTTTCCGAGGGTAAGCAGGCTATATCAAAAATAAAATTAGTTAAGTTTTACCCCAAAGGTGTAATTAACTTTACACCCGCTTTGCAAGTTTGTCAAGCCCTGGCACAACTAGTTTACTAATTGAAGATTTCTGCGTAAAATATCGTAATATGAAAAATGTACTGTTAGTTATTGCCCCTCAGGGATACCAACCCTTAGAATTTTCGACCACACTAGATGCGTTCAAAAACGCCGGTTACATTACAGAAATTGCATCCACGACAACTGATCAGGCAACGGCAATGGATGGTTCGTCGGTAAAACCAAACTTAAGTATCACCGATGTACACATCCCGAAATATGATTGTGTAGTCTTTATAGGAGGTAGCGGCACAACAGTCTATTTTAACAATGCAACAATTTTAAGTATTGCTGCCACTGCATATAAACTTGGGAAAGTTATTGGGGCAATATGCATTGCCCCAATAATTCTTGCAAATGCAGGAATATTAACCAGTATAGAATCCACTGTTTTCCCTGGAGAAGTACAAGCTCTTACAAGTAAAGGTGCCATATTTATAAATAAACCCGTTGTTGTATCCGGAAAAATAGTAACAGCAAACGGACCGACAGCAGCAATTCGGTTTTCCCAAGAATTAATTAAACTCTTAAAATAAGTGAAACCAAAATTTCTTAACGTTCTTAAGTTCGTAATTCCTTTCTTCTTATTGTTAGCATTCGGAACAATTGTATATACCGGATTAACAAGCCCCAACATATCAAATGTCTTACCCCTACCAAAATATAATGATGACCCGATTACTATTAGCAACTTTAGTAACCACTTTAACTCTCACTTTGACGAAATCAACCTACTAACCTATGAGGAAAGAATTGGACAACTATTAATTATTTCCATTGAAGGAACCACGTTAACTCAAGACACCATTAACCTTTTAAATGCTGTAAAACCCGGAGGAGTAATACTTTTTAAAAGTAACATCATGACAATGTCGCAAACGCAAAAACTAACTGCGGATCTTCAGACCTGGGCAGCAAACGCAGGACTTCCTCCACTTATAATTGCTGTGGATGAAGAGGGCGGAATTGTTGAACGAATAACTTTTTCTCCGGCTCAATATTCACAGGAGGAACTTGGAAACATTAACACCCCAAATACAACAATTGCAAACGCTCAAAGCATCGCAGATAATCTAAAGCTCTTAGGTATAAATACAAACTTTGCTCCAGTTGCCGATATTGCTTTCTTAGAAAACTCAATAATACAAAAACGCTCATTTGGAGCTGATCCGCAAAAGGTTGCATCCCATGTTGGTGTGACAATTGATACCTACAATCAAAACAATATTTTATCAACCGCCAAGCATTTTCCGGGTCACGGTAGAACCACAACAGACAGTCACTTACTCCTGCCGACAATCGATATTTCAAAACAGACATGGCTTTCATCTGACGCAATTCCATTTATTACTGCAATTGAACACGATGTTCCATTTATTATGATTGGACATCTTCTTTATCCACAGATCGATTCCAAAATGGCAAGCCTTTCAGAAGTATGGATGGAAGATATTTTACGAGGTGAACTCGGATTTAAAGGTCTTATTATCTCCGACGATATTAAAATGGGTGCCGTCGGACTTTCAATAGATGAGGCCGGATTACAAATGTTAGGCAATGGTTGCGATATATTAGTCACCGCACTTTCCAAAAATCAGACGATCGCACTTAAAAACTATCTTATTGCCAATTTAAACACATTAGTCTCAAGTCAGGAATTAAACCAACGACTCATCAGAATATTAGAACAAAAAGAAGATTTAAAATAACTTTGTATTAACTTTATTTTAAAAAAAATGAAAGAAAAACTTTTAAACATTGGACCAGTAATTTCTGAAATAATGGACAAAGCAAGCATTAACAGCTATGAGAATCTTAAAATAACCTTTAGCCTTGAGTCGGCTTATTAATAATCATTGTCAACAATTTGCAAATCTGTTTTCCGGAAAATTTTACTCTGTAAAATATCTTGTTACACGAACCCTATTTATACAGTTACCCACCGACTCATTTTATCAATCTGAAGTCGAAGCCCGTGAAGAGAGTAAAACGATTTAATCGGCGATTCACGCCTGATCTTGACCAACTTTTGGGCAGCTTGGGGCCCGATTCCGGGAACACGCAATAACTCAAAGTATGTAGCCGTGTTTAAATTTACGGGAAAAGCCTCGGGATGTAAGTTAGCCCATAATGTCTTGGGATCAATTGAGTCCATTAAAAATCCCGAATTATCGAAGGGTATTTCAACCGGCGCAAAGTTATAAAATCGCATAAGAAAATCGGTCTGATAAAGTCTATGCTCACGAGTTATCGATACGGGTTCATGATCTTCCAAAGGAGTCCCTGAAACAGGTCGAAACGCTGAATAAAAAACTCGTTGCAGTTTAAAGTTATCATAAAGAAATTTTGTGGCTTTTACTAGCTCTTTATCAGTTTCAATACCTGCCCCTACAACAAATTGTGTTGTTAAACTTGGTATCTTTTTACCGTTAAACTTTCGTGACTTCAATTTAGACTTGATTAGACTTAGTGTATGCAAAAGTCCACTTTTAAGCCGCTTATTAGGAGAAAGTACAGCCAATGATTCTTCGGTGGGAGCTTCAATGTTTAGAGAAATTCTGTTGGCAATATCAATTGTTGCATCAAGTGCGGCAGAGGAGGTTCCGGGCATAACTTTTAAATGAATATACCCACGATAATTATATTGCTTTCTTAGAATATTTGCTGTTGCCAGCATTTTGTCCATTGTAGCATCGGGTTGATTATCTAATCCCGAAGATAAAAATAAACCGTCAACCAGTCGGCGAGAATATGCACTTTCAAATGCTTTTGCCATTTCGTCGGGTGAAGCAGTGGTTCGTGCCGAGTCTCTATCACGCCGAAAGGCACAGTAGTTACAGTTATTAAGACAATTGTTAGTTTGTAACACTTTGAACAATCGGCACACATTCCCATTAGATGTCTTAGCATTGTAGACACCAGGAATATCTGTGGTTTGGCCAAAATCTTTTGGTCCGCAAGTATCGTACCTGGCCGATGGCCCAAGGATTGATATTTTGTCGTAAAGATTCATTTGTGTGGCAGCCTGCACACGTAGGGGTGTAATAGATATTACACCCGGAGTAGGGGAGTGTCAAGTTTTAAGAAATAGTTAATGGAGTATAAATCAGTTGAAAGATTAACAAACTTCTCAGCTCCAGTCCCAATCTTTTTTAGAACCTTGGGATCCAAATTTCCGTTCTCTATTTACAAAAAAATTTTTGATTATCTTATATCCTCCACTGATATCAAAAACTTGAAATAAGAAAACACATAATGCAATGAATAAGCCAACCGGAATATATTTCGCAATTGAAGTCGGTATTTTTCCCAATACTGTTAACGGAAGAGTACTTTTTTCTGCTCCAGTCGAACTTACGGAATCATTTTCTGGATTATGCTGACCTTCTGTGTCATCGTTGGAAGAATTTTCTCCATCTAATGAATCTATTTCAGCTGAAGAGGAATTGTCACTTTGCTCGGTTGGAGATTCACCGTTTTGCGAATCAGGTTGGGAATTGGGTACGATAGTAGGCCCACTGTCAGTGCCTGTATTCTCAGGAGGAACTACCGGGGTCGAGACTATAAGTTCGTAAGCACCTACATCATAGGCACTGCCTTGAGGCCGTGAAGTCCCTACATAATCATTACTTATACCAAGTGCCGAGACATTTAATCCTCTATCAAGTGCAGAGGAGGTCCCCTGCAAACGAAAATCCCCGGTCGAGACATTAATAAATGCCGGTGATCCGGAAAAATTTGTGCCAGTTGGAGCCACCTCAGTCCTTCCGTCCTCTTTGTAGTTTTTATATCCGTCAATCAAGTTGTATCCCGTAACTACTTTACTTGCGATAGAGTCTTTCACGCCTATCTGCCATCCATAATTCTGACTTGCAATATTGTTCTGAACAGTAACAGTCGATCCGGAAACAATTTGTCCAGTTCGAACATCTATTCCCCCTCCCCAGTCTCTCCCATTTCCGTAAACAGTATTATTTACAATAAAGATATTTTGATGATAGCCATATCCCCCGGGAGGATCCCATTCGGTTATTGAAATACCGCCATAGTCACAATTTCTTACAATATTGTTATAGATATATACATCTTTTAATACTCCGCCGGATTGCTCGGCGGCTGTAGCAATACCTATCTCACCTTTTCCTGCAGTACAATTAACAAAATTTGAATAAACACGAATGTTTTCCTGCAATATATGATATGCATCAATATAAATAAGTACATCATCGGTCATATCGTAAACGTGATTATGATGAACTGATCCATTTTTGCAACCCTGCTTAATATCAATCCCTTCACCACCGCCATCCTGAGCAACTCCACCATATACAGTGTTATATGAAACCTCAAAATTTGTACATTCAACAATTGATATACATTCTTGATTTCCACCATTTACAGCTCTATTTACATCCATACCTTTTACGGTGATCCGATCACAATCTTGAGCATAAATTCCTGAAGACTTTGTATTGTAGGTAGACCCATTTGAAAAGGTTACGGAAGTACTATTTGCACAATAAAAACCGAACCACGTTGAGTTCTGAGTCCTTATTCCGTTAACGGTAATTGTGCTTGAATTCTCAACAGTAATTAATGATCCCCAATCGTTAAAATTTATTCCGGTCCCATTGATAATTACGTTTTCGCCGTTATAATTTGATATGGATAAATTCGATTTGTTATTAATCGAGACACTCTGATTGTATGTACCCCCACGAATTTGAATTGACTTGTCGGACGATGCAACATTTACGGCACGCTGAATTGTTGCAAATGGTCCGTTGCCTGCACCCGAAGAACAATCGGGATATAACCCGGTGTTACTGTCGTTAGCACAACTACAATCGGCACCGACACAGCTGCCGGTCGAAACATAATAGGTCGATCCACTGCCGGCTCCTAAGACGTCACTTGAATCTTTTCTTAGCAAAGACTTTATCTGAGAAAAAGTAAGTAGCCATATTAAAAACCCAATGATTGCACTGGATAACACTAACAGAATGATTTTTATAAGCAATTTTCCAGGCTTATTCATCATGAATATAATGTAGACTAAATGATAATATTAATCAACAACAACAAATCGATATGGCAAGTCCCAACCTTTAAGGTTTTTACTAATCCCTATTCGTGGTGTACTCTGAATTTTAGAATGATCAACAACTACTCCCCTATCTTCGATCCATATTCTATTCCCAGTAACTGGTTCACCGTATAATTCTTTGGAAATTCCAAATGATTTGCAGAGTTTTCCCGGGGAATTCGTTAAATCTCTATTAGTTTGCACTTCCCTTCCATAATTTTCTCTCATAATTTCGACACCTTCATCCGGAATAACGGATCTTATTAATACGCAATCAGGAATAGCCTTTTTGTTTGTAGACACGCACAACATGTAGTACAAACCGTAAACAAGATAAATATAGGTAAAGCCTGGGCCTGCGTATAGAATCTCGGTTCTAGGTGTACGTTTATTGCCCTGAGAAACATTATCCACCCAGGATGGATATGCTTCCACTTCGGTGATTTGACCGGGGAGAATACCTTTTTCCGTCTTTCTTACTAGGTATTTTCCAAGAATCATAGGGGTAAGTTCAAGCGCCGGTTTTTGATAAAATGCTTGAGGTAGTATTGTTGTCATGGGTTGTTTAGAGAAAAGTGGATAAGAACGGTCGTGGAGTTCGAAAACCACGCACAAAAAAATACTCTGCGGGTGGGAGTCGAACCCAGCTCGCCACCTTAAGCGAGCTTAAAGCTGAATCTCGATGTTAATCGAGTGGATAAGAACGGTCGTGGAGTTCGAAAACCACGCACAAAAAATACTCTGCGGGTGGGAGTCGAACCCACGACCAACCGGTTAACAGCCGGTCGCTCTACCACTGAGCTACCGCAGAAGGATTAACACATAATGATATCTTAAACAACGTTAACTTTCAACCCTCAGAGTTTCTACCTTTTCCTAATCCTCATAAATACAATAGCTGCCAATATGCCCGAGATAAGATTTAAAAGTCCCATTGTGGTAACACCGGCATTAAGACCATCGTAGACGAGTACAGCAACTCCAAATATGTAAACAAGTAGAAAACCCTTATTCATTGTTTTTTCGTTGCTCATAAGCTGTAGTAACCACGCAAGAATTATCAGAACAAGTCCCGTGTAAGCCGTCATTTTGTTTATTTGACAATTTATATTCACCTCATTATCGAACATTCTTACAATCCCAACAAGTAGACGTCGGTTTAGACCCGCACCCCTCATCGCGAAACAACACAATTACGTTAATATCAATTACCCCTGCCGGTTTAAACCCGCCCCTACGTAATATGTAAAATTCAATAAAACATTATCCCCAAACATATCATTTATTTTGTTATCATTCACTGTATAACACTGAATCAATCCATCTCTTTAAAAAATGTTGACACCGCCCTTAAACACAATATGTTGGGTATACACTTGACGGGAACCACAACAGGTGGTATAGATAGGTTTACACACTAAGTTAAAGTCTGCCTACATGAACTCATCCCAAGCAATAAATGCCAAAGAAATGGTAGAAGCATATTTAAGACAATCAGACTGGCAAGTAAATCAAGATGCAAATGTTCATTACAGTTTTCCCGGACTTATGAATTACCTTGCGGAAGAAATAACAAAAAAATACTCATTATCCACGCTGATCCCGGCAAAAGCCTCAAAGGCTCATATTTCCGGTGATATTTACATTCATGATTTAGGTAAACACGTTGTTGGATACTGTACTGGTTGGGATACTCGCCTAATTCTTACAAGAGGACTATCCGGTGTGCCGGATAAGTGTACATCAGGACCCGCAAAGCATCTTGCATCCGCACTCGATCATTTATCCAGGTTTATCCTTATCGTATGCAATGAATGGGCAGGCGCTCAAGCTATAAGCTCTGTTGACACTTACATGGCTCCATTCATTAGAAATGATAAATTAACCTATGCCCAAGTTAAGAATTGCGTCCAAAGATTTATGTATGACTTAAGTCTTTCCACACGTTATGGAGGACAGATTCCGTTTTCGAACATAACACTTGACTGGACGGTTCCGGAAGATCTTAAAAACCAGCAAGTAATTATAGGCGGTAAAGTCCAGAAAGAAACTTATAAAGAGTTTCAAAAAGAAATGGATATTTTTAACAAAGCTCTTCTGGAAGTGTATAAAGACGGTGATTTTGCAGAACAACCCTTCCCTTTCCCCATACCAACATACAACATCACTCGGGATTTTAACTGGAATACAAGTAATTCAAATCTTTTATTCGAGATGACCGCAAAATATGGAATGCCTTATTTTCAAAACTTCGTAAACTCCGATCTTAAACCCGGTGATGTTCGAGCCATGTGTTGCAGACTACAAATGAACATGAAAGAACTTACAAAAAAAACCGGGGGACTCTGGGGATATGGCGCCTCCACAGGATCCATAGGCGTAGTAGACATTAATCTCCCAAGAATTGGCTACATAAGTAATGGCGATAAAAAGAAATTTTTTAAGCTTGTCGATCAAAATATGAAGCTTGCAAAAATCATCCTGGAAAATAAACGAAAGATTCTGGATGAGCACATGAGAACAGGATTAATGCCGTACAGCAAAGTATACCTCGGAACCTTTAACAAACACTTTTCCACCATTGGACTCGTAGGCATGAACGAAACCTTAATAAACTTCGGCTCCCCTGATCTGACAACAACTCAAGGCATATCTTTTGCACTTGAAATTTTAAACCATATGAAATCAAATCTTCTAAAATATCAGGACGAAACGGGTAATCTGTATAACCTAGAAGCAACACCAAACGAAAGCGCAGCATACAGCCTTGCCAGAAAAGACAAATTGCTTTATAAAAACATTGTTACTGCAGGTAACATCAAAAATCCGTATTATACCAACTCATCACAGCTTCCGGTTGGATATACCGATGATATATTTGAAGCACTTGAACTTCAGGAAACTTTACAAACAGCATATACCGGCGGTACAGTATTTCATACGTTTCTTGGCGAACGTGTTTCTACTGCGGAAGAATGTAAAAAACTTGTTAAGAAAATTGCCGAAAACTACAAAATTCCTTATTTTTCAATAACACCAACCTTCTCTATATGTCCGGTACATGGTTATATCAGAGGTGAAGCAAAAGAATGTCCTCACAAAAATGGCAGTAAATGCAAAGAGATTCCTCTAATTTACTCCCGTGTTGTCGGATATTATCGACCCATAAATCAATGGAATAACGGTAAGAGGCAAGAATACTCCGAGCGCAAAACTTACAAAGTATCCAATAAAAAATAATTTCAACACCACACCCATGTTCAAAATCCGAAAACGAAACGGAAGTATCGAAGAGTTCACTCCGACAAAAATTACCATAGCCATTACTAAAGCAATGGAAGCGGTTAATCTTAAGTCGCTAAGCGCTGCCGAGAAAGTTACCAATGCCGTAACCAAAGAACTAAAGCAAATCTTTTTTTCAAAGAGTGAACTTCCAACCGTTGAACAGATTCAAGATCTTGTAGAAAAACACCTTATTCTAAACAAACACCCCGAAGTTGCAAAAGCCTACATTTTATATCGGGACCTTCACAATAGAATGCGAAACGTGTCCAATCTATTTGATGTTGGCACTTGGATCAATACTTACATAAATAAAAAAAATTGGAAGATCCACTCTGATTCCGAGATTGATTACCATCTTCAAGGTATGTATAAAAAAATTGTAGAAGAAGTATCGGAAATGTATTGGATGAACGAGGTATATACAGATGAGATGCGGAATCTTCATATAAATAAAGATCTTCATATTCACAAAAGCTCAACATTAAGCTCGTACTGCGTTGGCTGGGATATTCGCGACCTGCTAATTGTTGGTTATCAAGGTGTACCGGGAAATGTATCCTCTAAACCAGCAAGCCATTTTGGATCGGCCCTTGGACAACTTATGAACTTTCTTTACACGCTTACAAATGAAACGCCTGATGGAGCCGTTGCTGTTTCAAGCTTGGATACATACATGGCACCGTTTATTCGCCATGATAAATTAACATACAAAGAAGTAAAACAGCAGATCCAGTCGTTCATCTTTAACATGAATATGCCAACAAAATCAGGCGGCCAAGTTGTATTCTCAAACATTACCCTTGATCTTATCTGTCCATCATACATGAAAAATGAAGCCGTAATCATTGGTGGAAAGCTTAAAGAAGAAAAATACGGTGAATACCAAGCCGAAATGGATATGTTTAACAAAGCACTTTTTGAAGTTTATCTTGAGGGAGATGCAAAAGGTCGTGCGTTCACCTGGCCTATTCCAACCTACAACATTACGAAGGACTTTGATTGGAATAACAATAACCTAAAGGGACTCTGGGATATGACAGCAAAATACGGTATCCCTTACTTTGCAAACTTTGTAAATAGTGACATGAATCCGGATGATGCCCGGTCAATGTGCTGCCGCCTTCGGATAGATAATCGAGAGCTAAGACGTCGAGGAGGTGGGCTATTCGGAGCGAATCCATTAACCGGAAGTATAGGTTATGTAACAATTAATCTTCCACGAATAGGATACCAACACAAAGGCAACAAAAAAGGATTCTTCGAACGGCTTAAATATCTAATGGATGTAAGTCACAATACCCTCATGTTACGACGTGAACTCATCGAGAATTTAACGGAAAAGGGAATGTACCCATATTCCAAGTTTTATCTACGCAGTGTCAAGGAAAAGACAGGAAAATACTGGAGCAATCATTTTAACACAATCGGACTTATCGGCATGAACGAAGCCTGTTTAAATTTTGGTGGATTCGACATTACAACCAAAGAAGGTCAGAATTTTGCAAAAGAAACTCTCGCTTTTATGAATAAGACCATTCTTGCATACCAAAAAGCAACCGGAATTATGTACAACCTTGAGGCGACCCCGGGAGAAGGCGCATCCTATGCACTTCCGAAAAAAGACAAAAAATTGTTCCCGGAAATTATTGTTGCAAACGAGACTGACTTTCAAAAAGGTGCCGAGCCATATTATACAAATTCAACACAACTACCTGTCGGCTTTACCGAAGATATTTTTGAGGCACTTGAATTGCAAGATGAACTTCAGACAATGTACACCGGGGGTACGGTATTTCATGGGTTTTTAGGTGAGCGAATAAATTCGGGTGACGAAGTTAAAAAACTTGTTAAGAAAATTGCAACAACATACAAGCTCCCTTACTTTACATTAACCCCAACGTTTAGTATTTGTGAAACGCATGGCTATATTTCGGGAGAGCACTTTAAATGTCCTGAATGTGGGTCTGAATGCAAAGTCTATAGCAGAGTCGTAGGGAAAATTGCGCCCGTTCAGCGATGGAACCCAGGCAAAAAGTCCGAATTTTCCGACAGGAAAACATTTAAAATTTAACCAAAATGGATATACGCGGAATTTCAAAGGTGACTCTAATTGATTATCCGGGCGAGATTGCCTGCACTATTTTTACAATGGGTTGTAACTTCCGTTGCCCTTATTGTCACAATCCCGAGCTTGTAACTAAAACCAAAGCCACACCGGCCAAGATAAAACCCTCAGAAATCCTCAAGTTTCTAAAAAGCCGGCAAAACAAACTTGAAGGGGTTGTAATAACCGGCGGTGAACCAACACTTCAGACCGACCTGCCCTCATTTATAAAAAAAATCAAATCACTCGGATTTAAGGTAAAACTCGATACAAACGGAACTAATTTTATAATGCTCAACTATCTTATAAAAAACAATCTTTTGGATTATATCGCAATGGACATTAAAGCACCGATTTCAAAATATAGAATTGTGACAGATAAGGTATTTAATATAAAGGAAAGCATTGAGCTAATAATGAATTCACCGATTCCTTATGAATTTAGAACTACAGTAGTAAAAGAACTTTTGTCAAAATCAGACTTACTTGAGCTGGCAAACGAAATTAAAGGCGCTCAAAAATATGTACTACAACAGTTTGTATCTAAAACAACACTTGATCCTGCTTTTAAAAAAGCCAGTAGCTATTCATCAGACTTTTTGGCAAAACTAGCAAAAGATTTAAAAAAAATTATTAAACATGTGGAAATTAGAGAGTAATTTTATCTACTTTTTTATAAGCACAGTAAACCAACCAATTACTGTGCTATAATAATAAACTTAGTTGGCACCGGTTAAAATGTATTGTCCATACTGCAAAAATTCTAAAACCAGCGTAGTCGACAAACGTGATCAGGAAGAAGGAAACCTTACACGTAGACGTAGGGAATGTTCGGCTTGCAAAAAGCGTTTTACAACTTATGAAAAAGTTCAAAAGGTCGACCTCACCGTTCTAAAAAACGACGGAACTGACGAGCTATTTGACCGGGAAAAACTTAAAAAGAGTATAACCAAATCACTCACCAAGTCAAATTCAGAAGAGATTGCCGAACAAATAACAGACGATATCGAAAAGCGAATCTTATCCAGACAAAAGCTTGAAGTAACCTCAAAGGAACTGGGCGACATGATTCTCACCCGACTTAAAAGATTAGACAAAACTGCATATATGCGTTACGCCTCGGTATATAAAGGATTCTCAAAGCTCGAAGATTTTGTTATTGAAATTAGGTCTCTAATCAATGACTAATGTTTAAAAAAAAGATCCTAAGAAAAAACATAAAAGCCCGCAAACAAAGTCTTATCTCTCCATACAAACCCAAGGCACCCATCAACACATTTAAGCGAACGCTTCAACTTTTTCTACAAGCCCTTCTTGCAAACTCCTTTTACATTACAGTTGTAATAACTCTTATTCTGCTTGCATTTATTGGATATAATTTTTGGAAAAACAGAGAGTCAACAATTGTAACCAACATTGAATCTCTTGATACGGTAGTTGGTCTCCCATTTAATATACCTGCTTTTAAAGACTCAACCTTTGCTTTTAGTAATCTGTCCGATAACGATTATGTTAAAAAAATGATATCGTACAATATTTCATGTTACAAAATCCCATTCACATATACATTTTCTGATGTAAAGGAATTCTACTCTACATTGCTCCCGCAAAACGGTTGGATACTCATCGGAGAGGCTACCTACTCAGATAAAGAAAACGAAGTCGGAATATATTACTGGAACGAGGAGCTAAACATCGGACTTAGAATATACACGATTGCAAGAGATGTCTGGTATGAAACCCTTAACCGTGAGGACACGGAAAGTATGCTTGCAACAAGAAAACAACTTCGAGCCAAGATGAAGCAAATCATTGGATCACTTCACGGGGATAGTTTACCGGAAAGCTATCCTTTCTCTCTAAAATACTCGTTTCAATATGAGCTTAAAGAAAAAAACATCCAAGGCTTTCCAAGTCCGGCATTTTCATTGGAAGGAAGGGCTGACAAAATAGAAGTAATTCCCTTTAGGTGGGCACCAAACATTGCACTCGACCAGGCAATTCCTCTCTATATTCAAGAAGAGTTTGCCGACCGAAACGAAGTCCCCTCAATCCTGGGAACCCACACACAGATTTATCATGACATAAGTTATATTGTTTCAACCATACTAATTAATGAAAAGTCTTATTATGTGGCAAGCTTTGTCCATCCGGGACAAAACATTATATACATTATTTCCGGACTAGAAAGCGATCCAGCCCTGTTCGAATTCGTTATTGAGAATATGACAGTAAGGTAGTGAAGTAGTGAAATAATACTCTCCGGAAGATACCTATGAGAGAAGTGGCAAGCTTTAACAACAAAATAGATAAGAAACTTTTCTATCTTAAGTGAAGATAAAGACTTACAACACCATTACCATGGTCAATAAGAACATAGTTAGCCCCGGCTCCATCAATTGTACTCCTATAGATAACACCATCGGCTATTGCCAAAACAGGTGCACCTTCACCCACAAGGGAGAATTGCCAGTTACTCGCTTGTGCTGCAGCAACAAGCTGATTAAGCGCAGCAGAATCTAGGAACGGGCCGCACGTGGCCCTTAAACCAGCTTCATCCCAAGAATACCTTGCCGTTGTATAATAAAGCGGGTCATAACTTACCATATCAATTGCATAATGTCCTGAATAACATCCGTAACCACAGGTTACATAAGCGGATTTCATTGGGGACTTGTAATTAGCATTATCAATGACATATCCACCGCTATAAGACAAATAAATTAATGGGTTTGTTCTGTATCCGTTTATCCTGAACTCAAAATGCAAGTGTGATCCAAGAGCACAACCGGTATGTCCTTGAAACCCTACTATCGTACCCTTAGTTACAGGCGTCCCTACCCCAAGCATCCCGGAGTTATACAAAGCCATTATAAGTTCGGTCATCTGACCAGAGACAGCACTCTCATACGCTTTCATTTGTTGTAACGCTTGGGCATAACTGGCTTCAGCGGCCTGCGAAAGTGCTAGTAAATACTGCTGATCTGCCTTTTGATTATTAAGCTGGGCCTCAAGATTTAAAAGCTCCGAATGCTCAGTCTGAACACCCTCCGTTTTCTGAATTACTTGATCACGCTTTAAAGCGGCTTCCTCTTGATCAGCTTTAAGTACCTGATATTTTTCACTAAGTCGCTCAATTAAAGCTTCATCCTCCGCCTTGGTAATCTCAAAGTATTTCATATCACCAATATTTGTCCAAACATCACCACTACTAAACATAAGCTCAACTTCATCAATACACATGGTTTTGTACATCTCACCGATTCGGTCCGTCACAGCAGCTTCCATTATTGAAAGCTCTTGTTGAGTAGCTGATATAGTATCGATTATTGTTAAAATGTCCGACTCCAAAATAAGAATTTCTGTATTAGATTGTTCGATTAGAACTTTTTTCTCTAAAATATTGAGTTCGGTCTGGGAGATTTGATTATTTAACAAAGATATCTGCCAATAAAGAGAGCTTTGGGTGGCATTTTCAGATGCAATTGACTTTTCAAGTTGTGACCGCTGACTCTGAATCTGATTAAAAAGGTTTTGCAAACAAGTAAGTTTCTCTTGAGGGTTAGTAATCGAATCACAAGTTGTTTCTGTTGCATAAACTGCCGGAACAACTTCGGGGTTAGATTTAAATACCCACAATCCGACTGTTAAAATCCCTGCAACAAAGAGTGGAATCAAAAAGTACTTATTTAGTCTTTTCATTTTTTCTCATAAGATAAATATTTGTGTAAACCGCAACCATACTGCTTACCACCGTTAGTAGTACTGCAAATGCTGAATACAGTGCAATATTTTTGCCAATACCAAGAACAATATCGGTCCAAGAAGCTCTTACTAATTCACCGGAAACAAAATGATTTCGCTCCATAAAAAGCCTTAAAACGCTATTTTGTAAAACTAGTTCTAGATTTCCATAAGAAAATACAAAAGACAAAAGTCCCGCGAATATTCCCCCTGCAAGCCCATACAACACACCTTCAACGACAAAAGGCAGAATCAAGGCATTTTGCTCACCCCCCAGATAGTTTGCAACTTTAAGCTCGTCATGAAAATACTTTACATTAAAGTTTACGGATACAAAAACCAAAAGCCCTGTAGCTAGAACAGAAAGCACGATAAGCGCAACCCCATTTATAGACAGCAGTTTTGATATTGCCCGCAGGTTCTCTATAGAATCCCATGAATACCTTATCTCATCAACATATGGATTACTTTCAACCAATTCTGCAATAAACGTTACCGTCGGTTCAACTAAATCAAGATTCGCAGATTTAATTGTAAGTCTAGGAGGTAAAAGCGCAGTAAGGTCAACAATTCTTGTTTCAGCGCTGGTACCAAGTCTTTTTTTAAGTTCCTCCATTGCCTTTTCCTGTGAATCGTACTCAACACTTTCAACTTTTGAATCAGCAAGTATAATATCCTTTATTTCTAAGATCTGTGCCTCCTCAGTTGAGGGTACAAAGTACAGATAAATTCTTGGTCTACTAGCAAATTCATTAACGGACCTATTTAAACCGCTAACCAAGAAAAAAATAATTCCTGAAATTGTGAAGGTTAAGGTTATAACACCAACAGAAGCCATGGCTAGCCATTTGGTTGTTTTTATATGTTCGATTGCGCGCTTTAGTATTTGGCTAAATTTCATTTATTAATATCTCTAATTAATTTGCCGTCTTTTAATTCTATCACGTGACCACCACCATTTGAAACAATCTCCATATCATGTGTGGCAACAATTATTGTTGTATTAAAGGTTTTTCGAATTTCTTCCAAAAGATCAAGAATTCCTAGTGAAGTCCTAAAGTCAAGATTTCCGGTTGGCTCATCAGCAATTACAATAACCGGGTCATTAGCAATAGCACGAGCAATCGAAACTCGCTGTGCCTCCCCGCCGGAAAGCTGTTCAGGATAAAGATTTTCTTTACCTTTTAGTCCAACTGCCTCTAACAATTGAAAGCCTTTACTTTTTATTTCAGAACCATCTCTTCCTGTAACTTCCATGGCAAAAATTATGTTCTCTATGGCCGTTTTGGTTTTTATAAGCTTATAATCCTGGAAAACAATACCTATTTGTTGACGATAGGCCTGGATATAATCATCCGGAAGTTCGGAAACCAGTACGTCGTTAAATTGAATAGCTCCTTCCGTTGGTGATTCTTCACGCAGAATTAGTTTTACCAATGTAGATTTTCCAGCTCCGGAATGACCGATAAGATAACAAAGCTCCCCCGAGTCAACATTAAATGATATATTTGAAAGTGCAAATATATTGCCCGGATACTGTTTGGATACGTTTTTTATTTGTAACATTCGTTATTGGCAGTGTAGTTTATACTATTACATTGTATCAGCTGACAAGTTCAGAGTAAAGTGTTAGCGCCGAAAAGGTAGCTATTCTTAACAAGTTTATTCACACGCTTAGCAAAGATCCCTAAGGGGGGAAAGTGCTTGGGTTTAAGACATAGATCCGGACCTGAGCGAAACAGAGAGTTTGGGCTTTAAATCTGAACTCTTCCTATTTACTACTCACCAAATCCCAAAGATCACCATCTAAAACGTTATCAACATCACTACGTTCAATTCCGGAACGTAGATCCTTAACCAGTTTATAGGGATGCAAAACATAATTTCGAATCTGGTTTCCCCACTGAGCGTCTTTAACATCCTTTCTAAGATTCTGCCGTTTTGATTCTTCTTTGTCCTCTTCTATTGTCAAAAGTTTCGATTTTAGAATTTCCATTGCATTCTCCCTGTTTTGTACCTGACTTCGTTGAGAAGCACAACGTACCGAGATTCCTGTAGGTATATGAGTAAGACGAACCGCAGTCATGTTTTTATTAACATTCTGACCACCGGGACCACTTGCCATTGTAGCTTTAAACTCGATTTCCCCTTCGGGAATCTGAAAATCCTTGGTATCTAGCTTATCTAATGCAGGCATTACCTCAACACCCGCAAACGAGGTTTGTCTTAAACCTTGGGCATTAAAAGGAGATATTCGAACCAGTCTATGTACTCCTGTTTCAGATTTAAGGTAACCGTAAGCATAATCAGCAATGACTTTAAATACAACTTGGGTATAACCGGCTTCCTCGGACTTTACCTCATCAATTATTTGTAGTCCCCATCCTACTGAATTAACAAACTTCGTATACATTCGATACAACATGGAAACCCAGTCACAGGCATCGGTACCGCCTTGTCCGGCTTTTATTGTGATAATCGAATCTTTTTTGTCGAACTTTCCGTTAAGTTTTACTATAATTTCAATATCTTTTATAACTTTCAAAAGTTTTTCCATCTCTTTTTCGATGTTCCTTCTGTCTTTAGGTCCCACTGTAGGATCCGAGTATAACTCGAAATATGATAAAATCTCGCTTTTGGTGGAATATAATTTTTCTATAAGTTCAATTTTCTTTGTTACATCCGAGAAGAGCTCATTTATTTTTGAGGCAGCTACCGGATCATTCCAAAAGTCCTTGTCTCCCATCTTTCCCTCCAATTCTGTCTTTTGTGCATATAATGAGGATTTATCAAGTTCACCTGCCAACAAATCTATCCGACCAGTTATCTCATCTATAATTTTTCTGGTAAGCTCCATTATTTTTGTTATTATGCTAAAATCAATTAATTATATCACGATAATATAAAACACATGACAAAACCACTAGTGCTAATTGTAATGGATGGGTTTGGACTTTCAGTAGAATCTTTGGGTAACGCAATCCATAAGGCCGATACACCAAACCTTGACCTTCTTTGGAGCAACTGCGCACATACTACCTTAATTCGAGCATCAGAGGCTGCAGTTGGACTAGATCAGGGATATACAGGAAACTCCGAAGTCGGTCATATTAACATGGGTGCAGGTCAGGTTATTCCCCAAAACCTACAACTTATTAATGAATCAATTGAAACCGGATCATTTTTAAAAGACAAGTTCCTAAACGAACTTTTTAAAAAGGCCAGAAAAGAAAAAAAACGTGTGCATTTTATGGGCGTACTCTCAAATGCAGGCGTACACGGTCATATTAAACATCTTTACAAGTTACTCGAAATTGCAGCCAACCAAAAAGTCAATCCCTATTTGCATTTGTTTCTCGATGGTCGAGATACCGGGGAGCAGGAAGCTTATTTCTTTTTAAATCATCTTAAAGCCAAAATAGCCGAGTTACGGGTTGGACAAATTGCAACAATGACAGGAAGGTTTTTTTCAATGGACCGAAATACAAGATGGGAACGTACGGAAAAGGCATATAACTGTATGCTTGGTATAGAAGGCAGATCTGCCAATGATCCATACTTAGCCCTGCAGGAGGCATACAAGCAAAAAGAAACCGATGAAATATTCGAACCCACAATTCTTTTAGATTCGCGGACAGAAAAACCCATAGGATGCATTGAAGATTCCGACTACGTTCTATTTTTTAATTTCCGTGAAGACCGTGCTAGACAAATTACCCAGGCATTTGTTCAGGAAGATTTTACCGGGTTTACGAGAAAGAAAACCCTGAAAGATATCCGATTTGTGTCAATGGTGGGTTACGCCGAAGGATTAAACACCGAGGTTATTTTCCCGCCTGTATATCCAGAGGTTACAGTACCCGATGTTTTAGCAGCCTACAACCTTCGCCAAATGCATATTGCGGAAACTGAAAAATACGCTCATATATCATACTTTTTTAATGGTGGAGTTGAAGCAAAACACGACAAGGAACTTCTTTTTAGAATCCCATCTCCTTTAGTAAAAGATTATGTCGTTGTCCCGGAAATGAGTGCATATCCCGTTAAAGATGAACTAATTACTCAAATCAGAAAAGACAGCTTTGATTTTTACCTTGTTAACTTTGCCAATCCTGACATGGTCGGTCATACAGGCGATCTGGAAGCGGCGATCAAGGCCGTAGAGGTTACCGATGAATGTGTCGGTGAAGTTGTTTTTGAAATTTTACAAAAGGGTGGACAGGTAATCATTACATCGGATCATGGTAACTGTGAATCAATGATCGATCCCAAGGACGGCAAACGGCTAAAATCACACACATTAAATAATGTTCCATTTATCTTTGCGGATGATATAAAAAAATTCCCTGCATTCACCAAAATTTATAAAAACGGTCCAAAATCCGAGAAACTTTACAAAAAATCAGGAAATCTTCCAAAGGTCGGATATCCCGAAAACTCACCGGCTACCGGAATTCTAGCTGATGTCGGAACAACTGTGCTTTACTTACTTGGAATTACTCCACCCGAACCAATGAATGGCTTAAATCTCGTTGAGTTCATCGGGAAATAAATATCCACAACAGTTTGAACCAAACCACAGATCGGAGAAGCTAACCTAAACACTCACTAATATATCATCTATCTGCTTCCGTTGAATTTCTGTGCAAACCGGATAAACAGTATCGAGATAATCCTTAAAAAGGCTATTTAAAACCTCGGAATAAAGCTTTACAAAATACTCGTGATCTTTTTCCAGAAGCACAGAAAGTTTTTCAATAATTTTTTGAATGTCTTTGCTTTCTTTAGCAAACTCTTCAAGCTCTTTCTGTTTAGCTTTATCAAGCGTTCCTAATACCTGTTCTAAAAATGTAAGTTTTCCAATATTTATAAAATCTGTGACACGCTTATACTGATCCTCTGTGGAATATCCAACAACCTCAAGGATTGTGTGCATTTTTTTTGTTATCTGATCTGGATTCATTCTGGCAGTTTATTAAATTAGAACTTACATACGACTTATTGTATCCTGAGCAGCCAAGGTAGTAACAACTTCTCCTGCAGTTGCAAATGGATGAAATTCCATATTTCCTAAAAATCTTAATATCTTTGCACCAAACCAACAATTAGATTCGAGTTTTGGATCTCCATTGCCAAGCGCTTCATACTGGCTTACTTCTGCTTTTGTTATTAAATACGATACAGCTCCCGTTGCGATTGCCGAGCCTAGCATAACTGCACCAACTCCTAATGTAAGCGGCAACCCTATTGCAACTGCACCAAACCCCACTGCAGTAGCTCCTATAGCACCCATTGTTAACCCTTCAACCAAAGGCATATTTTGCGCTAGATTTTCATCAAACCATCGATCGGAAGTCTTTATCGAAGGAGCACCTTCCTTTTCTGTTAACCTAAACATATCTTTATTAAACTTACGTCTTAATAAAGCCCTTACTCCGGCAAGTCCATAAGAAATACCTACTGCACCCAAAAGCACTGGTATCTCGATGGAAGCACCAAATACTAATGCGCCCAGTGCACCTACGGTGCATACTGTAGAACAGATTCCTTCTAAACCGGCCTCGTAATAATACCCAAGATCATTTGCTAACTCGCCTGCCCGCCATAGTGTTTTTCTAAGCGACATTTTAATAACGATTAATTAAGCTACTTGGGCGGCAGTATTTCCGGAAGCGGTTTGAACGTTGGGCTCACCTGGGTTGGCGGAAGATTGATCGGGATGACCGGCTTGATCATCAACAGGTGCTTCCGCCGTTGCGTTAGCATCTACTGCATTAGCCGGATGCTCTTGTGTATTATTGCTTTCCGGATTTGCTGTGTTAGTTGCGGGATGCCCTGTTTGTTCTGGTTGTTGTGATACACTATCCTGAGGTTTATCAGCAACCTGCTTTTCCATTGTTGCTTTATACATATTCAATGCCTTTTTAGCACGAATATTTGCAATAAGTCTTGCTACATTTGAAAACACATCGATTCCTCCACCTAAGTTGGCAAGGAACCAAAAATCAGATTGTTTTTGAGGATTAAGTTCGCCCAGTGCTTCGTATCCGCTTATCTCGGCTTTTGAAACAAACCACTGATAAACACCCATACCTAACGCGGCAGCAGCAATACCAACCCAAGCTCCCGTAGCTGTAAGTGAAATTCCGAGTAGTGAAAGTGCAGTAATTCCTGCAACCCCGGCAAATGCGCCGCCGATTGTTCCCGCTAAAGTCGAAATAATTGGATACGACTGGCCAAGCTTTTTATCATACCAAATTTTTGATGCTTCCTTTGCTGTTCCAGCCTCATAACCTAATGTCATTTCTACTTTTCCGGAAAGAATTTCAGCCTCCTGTTTTTTACGCCTAGCTTGAAGAAATAGCCCGGTAGCTGCAGTACCTAGAACAAGAGCTGGACCAACAAGTCCAGAACTTAATGCAACTGCCGTTAGACCTGTTGCAACAGATCCAGCCAGAAAATCTACTCCGCCAAGGATTTTTGAGGCCGTTTTGCCAATAGCTTCTACTGTACCAATTCCTGCTTTAGGGGGAGAAGTAATTACATCGGCAGACTTGGGATTTGCATTGTTCGGACCTTGATTTTCGGCCATTATTAGACCTAAAACTTATATACTAATATTATACCATCTGTCGCAAAGAGATACAATAAATAGGTTTATGGTTCTACAATTCCGTAAGTCCCATCGTCACGCTTATACACTACAGCCCATTCATTGTTTGATCTGTTTTTAAACATAAAAAAAGTAAGATCAGCAAGTTCCATGCGCTCAATTGCTTCTGCCTCACTCATAGGAACTGGACTGGCAATCTTTTTTCTTCGAATAACTTTGGGAATGTAGCTGGTATAGAAAGCATCATCCGGGGTATGTATATTCTCATAGAACTTTTCGGGCAAGGAGCCTTTTTTGAAGTCTTCGGAAAGTTCTTTGTATCGGTTAAGTTTTCGAATTACAACTCGCTCGATCTCATCAACTAAAAGATAAATATCACTGCCTGATTTTTCAACTCTTATTATAGTACCAGGCACAGCAACGGTGACTTCAACTTTAAAATCTTCTTTTACACCACGAGACGCTTTAAGCTCTTTACAACGAACTCGAACCTCGGTAATAAAGTCGACAAAACGATCAAATTTTGAAAACTTCTTTTCAATATAATCGCTTATTGCTTGGGTTATTTCCATTCCAACGCCATCTATCTGAATGCCCATTTAGTAAAATTTAAATTTATTTATGTCCTTCAATGATAACTGATGAACGCTGCTTGTTCAAGCACAATAGTCCCATAAACTTATTAAAGGTTCCCTGTGCCCCCAGGGGCCTTAGAGTAATAGCCAACTTTAGTTAAAAAAACTTTAACAATCAAGCGACTAAACCAAGCAGCTTGTGAAAAAACAAACTCAAATATATAATAACTTTGCATAAAATAAACCTTATATCAATGGCAAAAACAGGAACACTACTGCTTATCCTCACCGTAATTATTGGTATTGCACTAATTTTGCTTTCCCTTCCGGAAAAACAAAAAAATGTTGCGGAGACAGGTGATACCATCTCGGTTCACTATATTGGAAAATTAGAAGACGGAACACAATTCGAAAGCTCATACGATACAGGCACTCCTTACACCTTTGAACTAGGTGCAGGTAAAGTTATCAAAGGTTGGGACGAAGGAATCGTTGGAATGACCGTTGGCGAAAAAAAGACTCTAACCATCCCACCCGAAAAGGCCTATGGTGAAGCAGGCAGCCCTCCAACAATTCCCGCTAATGCAACATTAATCTTTGAGGTTGAACTTGTCGATATTATAGAGGAATAAATAAATGACATTCCCTACCGTAAAATTTCTCCTCTTTTTTGCGATTGTATTTTTAGTTGCGACACCATTAAAGTCATATCCCAAACTTTACAAATGGTTTCTTTTAGCGGTAAACCTTTTCTTTATTTTTCAGTTTGGTCAAAGAAACTTTATTATCCTTATAATTTCGATAATAATAAATTTCCTGATCCTAAAGGCTGTCAATTCCACAAGGAAGCTACGTAAGTCTATTTTTATATTAGGTCTTGTTTTAAACATCGCCGCACTTTTTATTTTTAAATTCACGGGATTTGCAACAAATACACTTTTGTTTTTGGGGGTTAAGATCCCTGTTATAGAGATACTTGCCCCCGTAGGTATTTCGTTTTATACATTCAGAGTACTGGCACACTTAATAGACTCATATAAAATAGACCTTATATATCAACCATCGTTTGTAAGCTATGCAACCTATGTATCATTTTTTCCACAGGTCGTATCGGGACCTATTCAACGTCCACATGAATTTTACGAATCATTAAGAACTCCCGAAAATGCAGAGTATTCAAGAGGTGAAATTATTACACTTGTACTTGCCGGAATGTTAAAAAAATATGTTTTAGCTAGTTTTCTGTGGAAATTTATCGATGATATCTTTTCGACACCTCAAGCATACAACGGAATCGAGCTAATTATAGGTGCATTCGCATACAGTAGTATGATATACCTCGACTTTAGCGGATATTCCGACTTTGCAATTGCGGTTACAAAACTCATAGGGATTAAAATCGGTGATAACTTTTATTACCCATATTGTGCTACGAACCTCAAGGAGTTTTGGGCACGCTGGCATATTAGCCTTTCGAGCTTTTTGAAAGACTATATTTACATCCCGCTGGGCGGTAACAGAAAAGGAATTTTAAGGAAATACATTAACATCCTAATTACATTTTTTATAAGCGGATTATGGCATGGTGCAGGAATCACATTTATGATCTGGGGAATTCTCCATGGAATAGGAAACATCTTGTCGGACTGGGTTATCACTCTTAACAAAAGCCTGAAGTCTAAGCTTTTTAAATGGCTTCTACTTATTCCAAGTTGGTTTATAACCTATGTTTTTGTAACATTTGCTTGGATATTTTTTAATAGCAAAACCATTGGAATCGCAGTTTCATACGTAAAAAATCTATTTGATTTCTCAACATTTGAGATAAGCACAGACCAGGGACATCTTATAAGAATCGTAGTTATAATTGTCTTCACGATCATAATAAATATATTCGGATCATTTCTTAGAAAGACCTCTATAAAGTTTTTTGACTTAAGGGGGTTGATACCTGTTGCGATTGCAGGGATATTAGCGTATACCTTAATAAGGTTGGGTCCCGACTTAATGCCACCTTTCATTTACTTTAACTTCTAAAATGGATCAAAAGAAAAAAGATCTAAAAATACTCTGGGCAGGGGCAATTATATGTGCAATAGTCTTGATTTTTAACATTGACAAAACACTAAGCCTTATAAATAAGATAACCGGACTCTCACTCGGAAGTACAACAATAGATAATATAAAATCAGAGGAAGCAGAGGTCTGGGGAAAAATAAAAGGCACAAAAACTGTTTCACCCCAAAATGTTCAACGACCGGATATTCCGGATCAACCAATCGGCAATACCCCATCAATAGAAGAACCAATAAATAATCCAACTGTACCCGTCGAGCCACAAAAGTCATTGTCAACACCGTTTTCTGCACTTATTCTTGGTGATTCCATGGTAATAGAAGGATTTGGTCCTCAGCTTGAGACAAAATTAATTGACTACGACGTTTCGGTTGTTAGATTTGGTCAATATTCGACCGGACTTAATAGAATTGACTATTACGATTGGTACACAGTTACCAACGATTACATTACAACATACCACCCTGACATTCTAATCTTTATGATTGGCGCAAACGATGGTCAGGCAATTCAAGCCTTTGATGGCACTTATTACCAACTTTATGAGGATGGATGGGAAGATATTTACAGAGAAAGAGTTGCACTTTTCCTAGAATACTTTGCCGATGACGTGAAATTTCTTTACTGGGTGGGACACCCTATTCCAAGAGACACAAATGATTTTTATATAAAGTTCCAGATTTTTAATAGGATATATAAGGAAGAGTGTGCAAAATATGATAACGCAATTTATATAAATGCATGGGACAGATTTGCTGTTAACGGTGAATATGCGGCAGCCGTTGCCGACGATCACGGGGTTACTCAGCTGGTTAAAGGTGCCGACGGTGTTCATGTTACTGTTCACGGCGGTAATATCTTGGCCGACTTGGTAATCACATATATGGAAAAAAATATCATTTTCAAGTGAATCGTATTATTCGCGTTTTCGTCTGCCGCTTAAAAGCCAAATTCCGACACCAATAATACTCAATGGCAGTAAAATTTTCATTACCGAATTTATAAAGTTACGAACACCGACAAGAGCGGTATTAAAAAATGTACTTCCGGAAACGGCCAGTAAAATACAGGCGGGAATTAAAAGTCCGTCTTTGTCCTTTGAATCTGCAAAGTACCAGGCTATAAAAAATGCAGCAGAAACAGATCCTGTATACATAAATGATGTGATACTCCAAATTTGTCCATATCCTAAATAACGTGAGACTATCATATTCACGAAGAATCCTAAGCCTAGAATTATAAGAATTGTCCCGGGAATTACTAATCCCCAATCCTTCCTATTCGACAGAAATCCACTCCAGAAAAAGATTCCAGGAATTATTACAAAAATTGGCCAGAATATAGCCATATCAAAAAACGAAAATCCAGGAAACAAATTTTCTGCAAGAAGCATTGCACCTATTAATAAAATAGATATCCCAAGGGTGATTCTTAAAATTGATTTTTTCACACACCGTAAAGTTTTAACTTAAATATGTTCGAACCTGCAAGACTTATTTTGACAGTTGAACTTTTAACTGTTTACTATTTCGACTCCTCCTAAAACAGCAACACCTGTAAGAGTAAGTGTTTTGCCGGAAGAATCCCGATTGGTCCGTTTGTCTTCCCATCCACCTAAAACTGCGGTTCCGTTAACTACCGTTTTACAGTCTTTGGGTAAAATAACTTTTATTCCACCCAAAACTACGGTTATCTCAAGTGTTGTATCTTCCGAAATCGTAACTGCGGAAAGGTCAATTTCACCCCCACCCAAAACTGCAGTAATTTCCCCGCCTTTAAAATCATTTGTTTTATATACTCGATCAACTCCGCTTAATACGACGGTTTCACTAATTTCACCATTTGTTTCAACACTCCTTTTAAGTCCATGTCGCTTGTCACCAAAAAAGGAGCTTATACCTATTAGTATAATTACAAGCGGCCAGAACTTTGCCCATAACTCAAATCCCCAAATTGTTGACGCCCATAAAAGTCCGCCCAAACCCACCATAAAGATTCCCGATCCAAAATTTCCTCTGACAAATATGTATACACCTATTGCAACTATTATAAGTGGCCAAACATTAATTACGTTACCAATAAGGAGATTTACTCCGAAAATAATCAGAATAATTCCCCAAATAGATTTACCCTTATGTTCCATAAACCAATAATTAAAATTAATTTTGCGAAAGCTCGAAGCTTCCTACTCCAACTTCGACAGTTATTTCAATCTGCTTTCCGGCGCTATTGTAATTCTCAGACGTAAAGGTTCCGTCGGAACCAATGTTTCCATATGATTTTCCGAAGATTTCAATATCTCCCACCCCGACCTTATAATTAACTTTTACAGAAACCCCTGGATCTAACAAAACTTCAACTTTACCGGCACCTACTTTTAAGTCAATTAAACCCTCGATTTCCGAATCTTTTGAAATCTTTACAATAAGCTCACCCGCACCTACGTCTGCTTTTATATTGTTAACGGATTGTTTGGTAAAATTTATACTGCCCTTTCCTGCGCCTACAGTAATATCAAGATCTGCTAATAGACCCTCTTCTTCTATTGCCATATCGTAAAAAATATCGCAGTAATTAAAAACATTATTAGAATACTTTTTAGCATTAAAATCAATATCTAAAAGTCCTCCAGTAACTGTATATTTTGTATAAGGTTCGCCAATTCCCTCACAATATTGTGACTCCACTTTAAATATGTCTTCACCTTCGTAATTATCGTACAAAATAAATTCTCCATATCCGACGTCTATTGAAAGCTTTAGTTTGTCGAGCAGTTCTGATTCATCTTTGGGAACAACAAATGTTGATTCAGCTTCTTCTAAATTATTTGTCCAAACTCTTTCTATGAATTCTTGGACGTTAACCGGTACCGTAATATTAAACCGTTCCAGAAATGAAGGAGCGGTAGCAACAATTCCGGCAAGAAATATAAATCCAAAAACCAAAATTGACACTACCAACATGATAATTCTGGCAACTAAAGATTTTCCAAGAATTATTCGAATTCCTGCAAATATCAAAAATATTGGCCAGAATCTAATAAAAAACAACCACACCGTCCAGGGTACAAACCCTGTTGTATTTAGAAGAAGAACTGAACCCAAGAATATAAAAAACAGTGCGTTTACAACATTTTCAAAAAGATTTAATCCACGAAATGTTGAAATATCTTCACCCAAGACAGTTACCTTTTCGGATTCGGTTTTGGTTGATTTTGATTCTTTTGAAGGGTTTTCCGCGGCACTATTTTCCGCAGGTTTTACTTTTTTTGACTTTGCCATAATACAAAATACAATTTATATGCCTTTTAGTATAGCAACTGTTTGAAAGTTAGTAAATTGTTAGCCGCTTGAATAAAGTTGTTTAAGGTGTTTAGGACTCTCCACCTTCTTCATTATCAACAATCTGGGTTACTTCTTTAGCACTACTCGAACTCAATGCACCGGGATCCAGAAAAAATGCAAAGATCGAACATACTACGGGAACATAAACCTTTGGATCACTAAATGGTATTTGAAAAACGGTAAGCTCTGCTATACAGCAAATCATTATAATTGGTGACAAAAATCCATTAAAATCTGGCAGTTTTAATCTACTAAACCAAGTCTCCGAGGCATCCGTGGGTCCGGTTTTTGGGGAGTCCTTGTCTAGAGACATAGATGTTTCACTAAAGTATCCATTTTATTACTTTATCAATCTCATTATCCAGCCGACAAATTCATTGCACTTATCAGACATGCAGAAAGCTTCATATATTGCCAAGCCTGCAACTCCAATAATAACTGTTGAAAAAAAACACAAGGAAAGTTTTGATGCTCTGTTTACTACTTCATTCCAAAAGTCTTCTGATTCACGGAAGTCCATTTACTTATTTAATAATATTATCTCAGTGAATCCTCATATAATTGACGAGCAAGTAATAACCGCCTTACAAGGCAACAGGCACCCAAAACTGCAGGAACACTTGATCCAAATATATCTAAAGGTGATCCTGTTCCAATTACAGCAAGAATTGATTCTGCAAGAACCATACCTCCTATACCTAAACAAAGTTCGGTAACACCAACACTAACATTATCCGCACCTGAAATATATTTATTTCTCGGAGATTCTAGCATTTACTTAATAGTCTCTAAGTTATCTGGAGGATATTATATCACCACCAACCCAAAGTGTTAATACCCGCGCACAACATAGACAAGGGCTGAAATCGTAAAATCTACAAGGAAAGATTATTCAAATGATTGACTCGCTTTCTTACAATATCACTTAACTGATCGGTCGTTTTTACAACAACCATAATATCCTTCCGCCTAGCCTCTTTTGCAATATCAACAATAAAATCAATACAACATGCGGGATCACTTCCATCAAAAATGATTCTCTTTAAACCCTCGGACTTACAAATCCGCAAGAGCTCAAAAGGATAAACCTCTAAAAGTGCCGGAATTTTAACCGAAGCATCTGTAAGGCAGAAAGATATCTTTTTAGAAAATCGTCTTAGCAAAGGATTTGTATCGCCAAGCGAAGCAATTACAACCTCATTTTTAGTTTTATCAATTACTCTTTGGGAAACAAGTCCGTACAAAAGTGAGTACAACTTACCATTAATATTTTGATACGCACCGCAAGCACCTTTTTGAGAAAGCTGAAGATTACAACAATTACTACAAGCAAGGCACTTTACTGAATGCTCTTTAACCTTTTGGGAATACGAAGTTAATCTCATCGGGAACTTCTTGATCAGGTTTTAGAATATCCATGTTTGCTTCTTGGCTTCCTGGTAGGCTTTTTAAGCGATCTATTTGCCGACTTTTTTGTATCTAGCTTTTTTATATATTCAACAACTTCTTTAATATTTTTCTTTTTTACAATAGCATTCCTTGCAGGACCAAGAACGCTTTGAAGCTTAAAATATCTTACCGATCTTCTAATCTCATCGGGAATTTTTTCGTATGTTCTTTTGCTATCAAGGCTAGATTCCGGTACGGCACCAACAGCAACAATAACAACCTTTTTGTCACCAAGAATATCCCAGTTGGCTTTTAGATATTGCACAAGCGGCATCCATCCAACGTAAGTGCCCGAACAAATTACAATAAGATCATTATCTGCAATGATTTTTCTACTTGCTTTCCAGAAATCAAGCAGTGATGCATTTATAGCTTCTGAAATCCATGTGGCATAGCTTTTGGTTGCACCAAAAAATGATTTGTAAACAACAAGCTTTTTCATGTTAATCTTCCTCAAATCCAAATGGGATATCAACTTTGGTCTTATCAATATCTGTTAGGGTATATGTAATGCCACCTTCTTCTATGTAAAATTTGTCACCACAGTCTTTAATTGTAACATCAGTAAAATAAATCTTTATCTCGGTAATTACTCCGCTTTCAACCTTAACAGTTGCCCAAACGTTTTCTACATCGACGTCAACGGAATCCAAACATACATAATGGTACGCTTCATCAATTAGACTAGATACGAAATATGAAATCACCGGGTCAGGGTTCTCAAATGTGACGTAATACTTACCTTCAAAGATGTTAAGATTGTGAACAGTTTCTTTCTCGGATGCTATAACTAATCTACTAAGGACAGAATTGTATGCAGTAATACCGTCCAGAACAATGTTCTCATTCTTTTGGAAATTCAGATTATACGGATCATAACCGCGATCGGTTATTTCTTTCCAAGACTTATTAAGTTTGGGATCCTCATAATCAATCTTACCGATAAGAGTATCACCTAAATCGACAAACTCGGACATTGATTCATATTCGTGCGAATCGATGTTTAATGTCCCTCTCCAGATTTTGCCATCTACAGTCTGACTACCGGAAATATCAATCCAAAAATCTTCTTTCATATATTCGGAATTTCCTCTTAAGTAGAAATCATATGAAAGGGTATAATTATCAATCTCTTTGGTTGTATCAACAAGTTGATTAAAGTCTCGAACGGAGAGTCTGTAGTAACCGTAACTCAAAGCACCACAACCAATACACGATAAAAGTAGAACCAGAAGAACAACAAAGGCAATAATTACGAGTTTAAGGTTTGGGTCTTTAATTTTCATTAAATTAGCATAAATTTAACTACCCCACTATACAGTATACTGACTGATTTCGGCAAGTAAGAAAGACCCTAAAGGTTGTAAGTTATATAAGCAAAAGCCGGTTATGGTAAACTACCATAACCGGCTTTTCAACGAAGGTTTACTATTTTTTAGCTTTTTTCTTTGCTACTTTTTTCACGGCCTTCTTTGCCGGCTTACGTGTTGTAGTCTTTTTCTTAACTACCCGTTTTGCTGTTTTTCGTACGGGCTTGCGTACTGCCTTTCGTACAGGTTTACGTACGGCTTTTCGTACAGTTTTTTTTACTGTCTTTCGTACTGTTTTCTTAACAGCTTTCTTCTTAGTCGCGACCTTTCCTTTCTTAGCTGGGGCCATTTAAGTAAAAGAAAAATTAAATATTACTTTAATATCTAATAGTTTAAGGAATCTGTCAAGTTTTTTGTGTTATAGTGAGTTGTTTATTGTTGGTTACCGACACTAAAAACTAACTACTATTCCGTTGATATATTCAACTAATGCATTTAATCGTTTCACGTTTAGTAGCTGAGGATAATCTTTAATCATTTCCAAATAAGTTTTATACCAAAGTTGGTAATCGGGGAATTTTGAGAAACTTATTACTGCTTTTTTGTCTCGCTTAAAATACCAAGGTTTCACTCCTGCAAAATGTGTTCCATTAAGTGCGTTAAGATTTGGATATCCATTTAATCCACTGTATTTAATATCAACACTATACCAACTTCCGGACCATCTCATTGTTAAATACTGCATGTCGGGCCATACAAATTTGTCTCCTACATATTCTGCCATTAATGGTGAGTTTATATCTTTCAGGATATTTTTAAATTCTACATATGAGGGGGTTACAACAAACAAAGATCCGTTCATGCCCATGTTGGATGGATCATACTTTACTCTGTCCGTAATTTCTTGCGGAACTCTTGCCCCATGCGGACAAATATCTCCATAAACCTCATGCCAGCTCCATTCCGTTAAATTTTCACGATTGTCATTAGTTCCCTTAAAGTGACCTTTTTTCTCATTAAGAATTCCTGCAGGTGTATTTAATTTTGAAAGACTCATGTAATTTTTTAGTGGCAAAACGTCCGAATCTAAAATTACAATCTTTTCATAAGCAACTCCAAGATCTCCATCTGCACCAAGTCGTAACGCATTAAATCTGGTACATAAATACGGAACATCTTGTCTGCGCTGTCTATCTTTATGTGGAACATAAATTTCATTGACCTCAATTACATGATCATAGATTACAGACAAAGCAGCTCTTGCTTCTTGTGTGATAACCGGAGTTACAAGACAAACTAAATCGGCTTTAATATTTTGCTTGCGCAATGCATATCCAAGTACTAAACTTCCCGGGAGGTAACTGTCGTTAAGCATTAAAAATGTTACAAAAGCATTTGTACTCATACTAACGCTATTTTTGGTGTTTAGGTTTTATAAGCAACACACAAGGAAAGTCGGGACATTCCGAACAAATAATTCCGCAATGGACTACTTTTTCCATGAGAATAGTTATTCAATAAACTCAAAACTATCTACCATTTCTTGATCGAAAGTCTCAGTCCAGTTTTCATTGCTGGCAAATGTTATTGCCTGTCCAAGATTCCAAGACACAACAATATTTCGAGCCGGGTAATACTTTATTATATATGCATAATTTACAGGACAGGAACTAGGATCATCTAAGTCTTCAATATTAAAGTCACCGGATATGGAGACATCATACACTCCGCTCTGTGAGGACTCAGTCTGGGTACCAAGGCTACACCCACCTCCAAAACGATTCTGAATAAATGTCGTAAGCTCGGCTTCATTGTTTACCTCTTCTGCAACAATTTCCCAGTAACTTTGTTGAAAATAGTCTCCTGAATTTATAATTGCAAATGAATTTGTAATTAGCTCACAACCCGAATATGTATGATAGCCATTATTTGCTGATTCACCGGTAAGGTTGTAAAAATACTCGCTTGTAATGTAAATGCTATTTGCATGCTCAAATACGGCAGTTGGAACAATAGCTCCCGCAGGCCTAAAAGAATCATTATCCCAAACGCAATCGGCACCATAACCATGATAAAACTCAACGGGAATTAACATGGAAAATCCGTACCTGTTGTTTGTATATAAATCATAGTCTGAGTTATACGAGGTTATTGTTGACTCTTCTGTGTCTTCACTATCCTCCGTATTTAAATCACCATTATTGTCTGAACTTTTTAGTTCCTCTTCTAAGTCGTCAATCTTTTTTTCCAAAGAATCAATCTGTTTCTTAAAATTTGTGGCTTGCCAAATATAAACAGCTGCACCTACAACAAGAGCAAACCCTAATACTGTAAGGACGGTAAGCAACAAACTCGATGACTTCTTGACCGAAGCGGTAACGGGTGAAGGAGTTACCGTACTAGAGACCGGCGTGCTAGGAGCAGGAACATTTGCAGAAGATTCCATATATAAAGGAACACAAATTTATTTATAGATAGTTCATTATAGCACAGTACCGACAAGGTAACGTTTGCACAAATTTAATGTGCACTCTATAATGAATATTATTAAACCTTTGAATTTATGAAAAAGCCGCCTGTTTTAAGGGTCGCTTTGGGTGTGGTGCTATTATCTGTTGTAGGATTATTGGTTTTTAGACTGTCCCCGCTTTATGCACTTACCCTCGATGCAAGCATTAACCCAACATTGGATATCTCCCGATTTTCGCCATATAAAGTATATATTGCAAATATTTACGAAGAAGATGAGACCGTTGCCTCGGTTTCAATTGACGTAAATGGAATAAACGGAAACACAGTATCAACGTCGTGCTGGAACTATTATGTTGACGGAGTCTGCAATCCAGAACATATAGGCTACAATCTAACCTATAACGGCACAGAAGATCGTTGGGAGTCACCCAATATTTATCCCGATCAAATTTACCCTGAAGTTTACTTTGCTCCCTCAGATATTACCTGGTACAACGCACCCTTAGGCACACCTGTATTTCGTGAAACCTACTCAGTCTTCAGATATGAAAATCCGTTTGAAATGGTTTCCGACATGAGTTTCTGGATCGAGTTTAATGCAATACCTAATGCAGGCAATTCCTCGGATTTAGAAGTTTATCTTGTAGGCAATGCAGCTACGCTTTCGACTTTAAGTACAGATTGGCGAAGCTCGGGCCTGGTTGAGCTTGTTGGAACACTTAACAAAGATGCTACATTTCATCATACCCATTCGGTGAATTCATCACATCACCTTGTCTCTTTGCAAACAAATGCCGATGGAACAATTGGAGTAAAAAACTTAAATGTATCAAACAATTTCTGGATTATACTTTACTCAAAGTCGCCAAATGTCCAGAGAGGCTGGACACTTAGATATCAGCCGGCATCGCTCTGCAACCACCCAGGCCGCTGGTACACAGGCAACCAGTTTGGCTGGGCACTTACCGAGCAGTCAGGCTGCCCAGATTCTCACATCCATGTTGCCCGCAGAAGTACCAACCGTGATGGAGTAAATGCCGGAATAACTGTTAATTATATTTCCGGTGGCTCAGACTATACTGAAAAAAACTTTTATTTTGGACCTCTTCCGAATTTAGCACCAAACTTAACCTCTTTTACAAATCCCGTATCAGGGGCATTTTCGGGAATGCTTAATATTACTTGGGACCCTGCATCCGATGCGAACAATGACACACTTACCTACACAATTGATCTTTTAAATGCTAACCAGTCATTCAACCAAAACATTATTACGGATACACTTAGCACTAGTACTATATTTGATACAGAAACCATATCGGACGGTTCATATATACTCAAAGGCACAATTTATGATAACGGAACCCCGTCACTTTGTACAGGATTTTATTCCGAGCCATTTAATATTTATAACACAAGCAATATAGCCACGCTCTCGGGCATAAGTATACTAAGCTCTAACGCAATTACCACCCTTGCAAAAAACAACGATACAATTACACTAAGCTTTACATCAAGCATTACCTTGATAAATCCAACCGTTACGTTTTATGCCGGAGGATATAATCTTGGAACAACAGTCATTATCCAAACAAGCCCTAATCACTACACCGCAACCGTTGTTATAAGTACAAGCGATAGGGAAGGGCAAATCAGGTTTGATATTTCCGCCGACAACCTTGATAAAGTTTATTCCAATACAACAAACAAATCTTCTGTTTATCTAGACAATGTTGCCCCTTCTATTCCAACTTCTACACCTGTACCCGGAACCTATCCCAATGCCATATTTGTAACTCTGGCTGCAGAAGGAGCGTCTGTTATTAGATATACTATTGGAAATCTAAATCCATCTTGCACCTACGGATATTTATATGAAACAACTTTACGAGTTTTTACGACAAGAACGCTTAACGTAATTGCATGTGACGAAGCCGGTAATCCATCGGGAATTGCTAATCTAAGATTTGTAATAAATCTAACATATACTCCGACAACAGAGATAGAAAAAGAGCCAGAAGAGACTCCAACCGAAACTACAGATAACGATGCAGAAACCCAAGATACAGGAGATCCCTCCCTTCCTCAAGATAATACAACTGATACTACTGAATCCTCAGATAAAACCGCAAATGAATTTGATTTTACGTTTCTTTGGTGGTTGATTCCGGTGATTGTTGCAATTTCATATTTTGTATATAGGGCTACCAAATAAAAGAAAGATCAAATATAATCTCCCTTGAAATATGGTGAAATTTCCGAGACTTGTGTTAAAATACACCATCTAGGAGAGGTGGCTGAGTGGTCGAAAGCGCTTGCTTGGAGAGCAAGTGTTCCGCTTGTCGGAACCGCAGGTTCGAATCCTGTCCTCTCCGTTGCTGAATGATCCCAACGAATGTGGGGTCAACCAGCAACGGACAAAAAAGGTGAGAACCTGTTCTGCCTCTGGCATGGTCCTCTCCGTTAAAATAGTGATTATTTTAAATCCATAAAAATCGGAATACGTGAAAACAATAAAACCATACCTCGTTCTAATACCATATCTATTCATAATTCCATTATACTTTGTGCTAAAGAAGGATGATAATGCCCTAGTCGGATTAATAATGGCGATTTACCTATTATCTTTTCCGGCATTTCTTGGAAAACATTTATTTGGAATCTTTAAACTTAAAAAGTTACCTGAGGCAACGTTTACTACAAATATAAACTTTTCTTTTTTCGGAATTGGATTCGGTAAGACAGGCACAAAAGTATTAAAAGGAATTGGTCTACTGTTAGCAAATATCCTTGTCATATTTATGCTAACATTTATTCCTATTGTCTTTTTTATATTGGTATCATTTTTTCTAAAAAACGTAACAGATCCTAGCTGCCATTACGAAACGGTAGGAAATACAAGCAGGCTGGTTTGTTCTGATGATAACACGTTACATCTTGAATACGAATGGAATAATCTTATTACATTTATTAGATCGATTCCATCATACATTTGGATGCTTGCAGGATTGTGGCATGTAATCGAAATATATGTCATGATGGCGGTCCGGAAAGGTTGGAAATCTAAATACTGGGGGCCCGCTATTGGAGAACTTATTACGAATTGGTTCGGATACCTCTTTGCTTTCTTTTTTGCAGCACCATTTCATTCACTTGCTGCGTTTTTTATTTTTTTCTGGTTGGTAAAATTTGGACTTGCTTTAATTTTTGCACTTTCGGAGACCTTTTCGGAAAAAGTGCTTAATCTTCCTCCTTCAATTCCGGAAGAATAGAAATCCCACATATCGCTGTACCTTGATGAACCCACTCACCTATTGTGACAGTAAGCCATAGAAGTGTACTGTTTTGTTTACACATCACCTGTAACGCTTTGTGTACATCTGTATGATAAACTCATAACTAAGCTATCCACATCTCCAATGACTAAAGAATATCTTCGCGAACTAAGGGAAGAAAGAAATCTTACGCAATCATATATTGCACGAAAGCTTGGAATATCACGTCAAACTTATGTCCTAATAGAAAAAGGGGAAAGAGATCTCACACTCACAAAAGCCGAAGAACTTGCAAGAATCCTAGGTATATCCATTGACCAACTTGTAAATAAACCGCATACCGCCGATCGAATAATTGACGTTTCCTTCGAAACCATTCGACCCAAGCCCAACTATAGAAAATATAAAGAAATTCTTCTTTATATTCTCACAAAAATCGGTGCAAAACCCAATATCTATAAGAATACTATCTTCTATATTCTTTATTTCATTGATTTTGATTACTACAAAAAATATAAAAAACATATCATAGATGCAACTTACGTAAAAAAACCTGTCGGACCTAAACCGCTCTACTTTGAAAAACTAATTAAAAAGATGGCAGCTCTAAAGGAGATCGAAATTATTGAAAGTAAGCAATTTGCTTATCTTCAGAAAAAATATCTTCCCACAAGAGATCCAAATTTTTCAAACCTAGTCAGTATACAGGAATTAAATCACATTGATTGGGTACTTGCCAGGTTATCAAATTTAAATATTACAGAGTTTGAAAATTACTTAAAATGGGATGCCCCTTGGCAGTTGGCTTCAAATAACGATACGCTAGATTATAAATTTGTCTTTTATAGGAACAGATAAAACGTGTATAATAGAATTAGTTAAATAAGTTTTTACTACCCCAAAATGCACGGTTTTCACATAAATATCGAAGAGGAAACCCTCAAAAACGCCAATTTCCGAAAGGTACTTTACACAGGAAAAGCTAGCCAGCTTGTACTTATGAGCCTTAAACCAATGGAAGACATCGGCGAAGAGATTCATCCGGAAAACGATCAATTCTTCCGTTTTGAGGCAGGTACCGGGAGAGTTGTAATTGACGGTAACGAGTATCAGGTTAAAGACGGCAGTGCAATCGTGGTTCCCAAAGGTGCAAAGCACAATATAATTAATACTTCAGCTACAGAAGAGCTTAAGCTTTACACAATTTATTCACCCGCTCATCATAAAGACGGAATTGTTAGGGCAACAAAAGAGGAAGCCATGGCAAACGAAGCTGATTTTGACGGCGTGACTACCGAATAAACCTTTGTCGGTTTCGTACGGGAGGATTTTGTACAGGTCGGATTTCAAACCAGCCCTTTTAAAACTCAAACAAAGAATCCTCCCAATTTTCTACTATTTCACCTTTACCACGCTTGGGTGGCACAATTTTTTGCCCATCGGATTCCAAAAGCTTTTTCTGTTTTGTATCGGTATTTCCAAGATATTTGTCATATAGTTTACCCTTGTCTTTAATTACTCTCCAATAAGGCACAACATCTTTTTTACCCGAAGCTTCTTCTTCTTGTGCCGCATTTGCACATATACTAACAAATATCCCTGTAGTTAATGGGCAAGTAAAATCTGTTTTGTATTTCTTACTCAAAAAGTCGGTCATTTGCTTAGTCGTTGTAACTTTGCCTTTAGGAATCTTTCTTATCATTTCGTTAATTTCCGTAGGGGTTGAAATATACATCATTCCCTTTGGGGTCATTTTGCGTTGCGATTTTGTTTCTTTGTCACGCTTTTGTATCCAGGTCTCCTTTGCCATGTAACTAAAATTTTAAATTATATAGGCAGCCGCTTAATTATCCTTAACCTCGTTAAAAGTAATCTCATCACCGGTCTTCGTTGTAACCTTGTTTGTACCTAAGTTTTCATCCGACGCTATATCCGCCTTAGAAACTTCAATCTCCAAAACGGGTTTTGCACCTTTTTTAGAAAATTTTACCCTTAGTTTCTCACCAAATTTTTTACCAGCCTCCATCCACTTTTTAAGCCAACCCTTTTTGTATGCAATAAAGGTAAAGCCACCCATGAAGATTAAAAATCCGCCACCTATCAACATCCAACTCACACTATCAAGCCCCAAAAAGAGCTTTTCATTTTCGGCAGATTTACCTGATCCACTTTCGCCTTCAAGTAGTTTTTCCATCTTATCACCACTTATCCCGGTTGCTAAAAGCTTAACTGCTGAACCACTATCAGCATCAATTTCACCTTTAAAACTACCGTCGTCTGAAACCTCTAGAACAACTTCTTTATCACCGGCAATAAGTTTAATTATTGCATCGAGATCGTTCACAAATCCATCAACTTTTAATTTTCCGTCTACTCTTTCATATTCATAGGAAATCCCCGGAACGAAAGAGTATCTGGAAAACCCCGTTACATCAAAACTTAGAACTTTATTTTCGTATCTGACATTCGAAACTGCACCGGAAGAAGCCTTACCGTCATTATAAATAGTAAAGGGCAGCTCTTCAATCTTAACTAGATTAAGTCCATATAGATAAACCGTTGCCGGTTTATTAAGCTCCGAAAAGCGGTCTGTTTTTACTTCAACGCTTCCCGAGTTGATCATTACGTATTCATCAAGCTTCTCCATGCGTACGATTATTGCATCACCAGAAAGATTTACTGTTTCCTTGTAAACAATCTTCCCTTTCCCGACTACTTCAAGTGTAAAATCTTCTATTTTTTTTGCCGATTCATCAGTTAAATTGGAAAAATTCGTTGTATCTCCTCCAAATATCGATGGGAGTTTAATACTCGCAACAGCAGCCAATGACTCGTTCTCTATCTTTAAATATACAGTTTCCGATTTATAACTTGACCCATCAGACTTTGATGCAGTCATACCTATATTTATCGACATGTAACCAAGTTTTGCGGTATCGAGTTTTAGTGGGGCTTCTTTTTTTATTTTTACGTTAAATTCACAGATTGCAGTCCCTCCCGCAGGTAACTGAAAAATAGCTGACTCGAGTTTCCAAAATCCCGGCTTTGATGTATCTTCTACTTTATTTACTGTGTAACTTGTTGTCCCAACCGTAGCCTTGGCAGAAGAAAATTCCATGTAATCATAGAAATTCCCGTAACCTGTTCCTGTTATTTCCCCCGGAGCAAAACCACAAATAGTATTTACCATTACCGATGAAATATTCTTTATTGTAGATTTAAATGTGGCTGTATCGGTGTCTTTATACAAACCTGAACCGGTAACACTAAGGGTTAGTGCCTCCACTACACCTGCCTCTTGGATTACTTTTATACTTGAATCCGCATAAACAGTGCTTCCCCACCCATAAATTCCATATTCCAAAGGAAATTTTGCATAACCGAGTGGATCAATGTCAGGGTTAGTCGGTGTGTTATTTAATATTTTTATCTTAATACTACATAAAACCGATGTCCCATTAGGAACGGAAAATTCTTCGGAAGTAGCATACCAGCCGGACGGGTCGCTGGCCTTGGAAATTGCATAAGTTGATCCCCCAACTGTAGCTGTTCCCGAAATAAAGTCAATGTAATCGGGATATTTTATTGTTCCATTTAGATCCACTGGAGTAAAAACACATTTCACATTGGTAAGTTCACTTCCCGAAGTGTTTGTAGCTGTAAATGTGTATGTGGGAGTATTATCTTTTGAGTAAGTAGAGGCATCCCCGGTTGCACTGGCACCGGTAAAATTACCTTCACCGTAAATAGTTGCAGCATAGGTAGGCGAAATAAAAATCGGTAGCACCAAGGCAAATGCAAGTACAGCAAACAACGCAGGTCTTATATAGTTTTTCATTTTTCTTAGATTATTCAATAATTTTATTTTGTATTATTATACCTCTTTCTTTAACTTTTCAAACTTGTCCGTTGAAAATCCCTTAGAAGATTTTGTTTTTTGTCCTTCAAAAACAGGAAGAGTCACCGTGAATGTAGTACCTTTACCAAGTCCACTTTTAACACTTATATCCCCATTCAAATACTTCACATAGTTAAAAACCACATATAATCCAAGGCCCGTACCACCGGGACGTACAATTTCCGATACTCCTTCCTCTTTACCTATATACGGATTAGATCTAAAAAATTTCTTCCCAAGGTTTTTAATATCTTCCTTACTAATACCAACTCCTGTATCAGATACCTCGAGAATAACATTGTCACCCCTTCGTTCGATCAAGAGCCTTATGTAACCGGCATCAGTATACTTTATTGCATTATTAACTAGGTTATTAATGATTTGAAGCACTTTATCAGTATCAGCATAAACAAATATTCTGTCTTCAACTTGTGATTTAAACTCAAGCCCCTTAATGGATGCCTCTTTTGTAAGTCCATCTACAACCGACTTAGCTAGTTCAGATAATGATACTTTTTCCATAACAACCTGGATTTTGTTTTTATCGATTTTAGTCGTTGTGAGCATACTTTCTAAAATATCGATACCTCGTTTGGTTCCAGCAATTCCCTTTTCTACCCAGGTAAGAACACCTTTAGTATTTTTAGCCCGCATGTTTACAAGTACAAGATCAAAACAGTTCCGAATAATTGTAAGCGGCGTTCTAAGTTCATGACCCATTATGTCTATAAGATCTCGTTCTCTCCTAAGGTTCTCCCGCAATATTTTATTCTTATCCTTAACTTTCTGAGTCGCTTTGGTTACTCTTGTTTGAAGTGTCCGATTAAAATCGTTTATCTGATCATACAAAAGAGCCCTGCTAACAGAAAGTGATATACGTTCAGTTAACAACTTAAGGTTCTTTATATCCTCAACCCAATAAGGAGCATCTCCCTTTTTCCTGGAAAGGATTATAAGACCGGAAAGATTTAGTTTCTCGCTAAGAGGAATAATCACTTCAATATTGTGTTTAGACATGAAGTCAATAATTTCAATAACTTTCTGGGCACTTTTACTTCTGGGTAACGACAATCCAAGCTTTATAATATATTCAAGCTCGGAGAGAATTATTGGTTCACCTTTTTCGTATATCTCATCCCAAAAAGATGCAAGCGGAATCAATTTTTCTGTCGACAGATCGTCAAACCCCGAAAATGCCTCATGTTCAACCTCTTTGGTCTCATTATTAATTATCATTATTCCACTGCCGGTTGCTTTAAAAATTTCTGAAAGATATGACGCTATTAGGTTCGTAAGCTTTAGAATACTCAATTCCGTTTGAATCTTGCGGAAGAGCAAATCCATTAACTCATCAAGATTTTGGGTGCCCTGAAGTGAAGAATCAATTAACTGATCAATTATCTTAAAAAGGTAAATTGCAGGTGCCCCCAAGATTACCCCAACCCCAAACACAACAGGAATGAAAATCTCGGAAAATCCATTTGAAAAAAGATAAATATACAAATAGTTTATTATGGTAAACGCACCGATCAAATACAAAAACCCACAAAAAAATCTCAAAATTGCACCTATTACCGATGAGATATTTCTAAATCTTGCTCTAGTAATTCCATATGTTACAACAATATGCATTGCGATCATAAAATAAGGACCTATCCATATGAAACGGTACTCGCCCCAAAGCGGAAATAAGGCATTAGTTGGAATAGTTCCTAGTGCGGGAAGAAGTATACCCCAAGTCAGATATTTGACCTGTTCCCGTTCCGTTCCCTTTAGGCTAAAAAACTCCTTTAAAATTCTTAACTGTCCCAGTCCCATTAAGAGTACAAACCACACGAACCAAATAACGTATGCATATCCTATCCTTATTGTGTTTCCATTGTCATTAAGAATTATCTCTGCTATAAAGTTCTTTCCAAAATATATTTCATAAAGAAAATAGGAAAAACCCAAAACAGAAACAAGCATCATTGTAATAGGAAACTTCTTTTCTCTCGGAAAAAACGTTGAGAACGTGTAAAAAAGTGGAGCAATAAGTATTGACACCAGATAGATTATCTGATCCCAAAACAGCGCGGTTGGGATATCTGTTGATTCCCTAAAAAATGCAATTGCTATTGACCACAGTGGTCCGGTTATTGTAGAAATAAATGCGTACAAAAGACTTGACACGCGCGACTTCCCCTTTATCCCAACGTAAATGGCAATAACTACAGACAACACTCCCCAAAACAAAACAAGAAAGTTCTCTATTCGCATATTCAGAATTTTAGTAAGAATCTGTTCCGGACTCATAATTATTTTTTAAACCATACTGCTTCTACGTAAGGATGCTCCCTAACATATTTCTTTGCAAAAACGCTTGGAATTTCTACTGTTTTAAATGGAATCAGCTTGGAGTTATATTTTAGCAAAACATAAAAATCTGAGGAGGGAACCTTCACCCACTCTCTTAAAAGCTTTTGTGATTCTTCAGAACTACTTATTGCATCCATATAGAGTTTAAACATCCTTTGATTTCTAAAGAATAGGTAATGCATAAAGTCCAAAAATCTTGCAGCAGAGTAATCATACGCATCTGTGACATAACCGTTCATAATAGTAACACCTACAAGTTCAGGATTTCTATTTAACTTTCTAACGTTACCTCCCAAAAGAACCCGCATCTTAATTTTGTTTTGATTCAAATTTATTATTAAATCAGGATTTAATGAATCAGAAATTACCGATCCACCCTTTTTGACCTTTTCGTATAGCGCTATAAGTAAGCCTACATAGTCGGTAATTGACAAATATGCCACACCATGATTTGAATATGCTGCGTGCAAGGTGTTGTTTTTAAATCTTTGCACTGTATTTTCAAAGTTGTCGACAACTATAACAACTCCATTAAACTCATCCTCTCCTAGCTCATTTCTTTCTGCAAACTTGTAAGGAATTTTAAAATATTCAAGCATTAGTACGGTTGTCCCTGCCGCATATACAGATTTATCACATGAATATAATGTAAATGATGAACCAAGTGTAGATTTTAAGTGATTCCAAAGTCCAATCGTTGACCATCCGGCACCAAAGCCAAGTTCCAAAATCTTAAAGTGCTCTTTCCCCGGGAACGATTTTAATCCTTCCTCCACTAAAAGCGCAGTACTTATGAGATTAGGTTCAAGTGCCACCGGATTCATTCCCTTTCTTAGAAGCCCCTTTAGAAGTTCCAGATCCCAACTCTCTTCTTCTGAAATTGTGATATTTAGTTTACTTGCAATTTCAGTTGTTTTTCCGTCTATTTTGTCAAGAATACCGGAATATACTTCCGGTTCCAAAAAAGGTACGTTGGTACCGGCATAAATACGATCGAATACTTCCTTAAGTTTACTCATGAGGTATTGTACAAACTTAACTGTATATACAATATACCATCAGGGAAAATTCTAGGCAATTTCAAAAACAAAAAACAATCTTAGTGTTATTTCAATAAATAATTAATGTACCCGATTGCGGCAGATTCCTCATCGGAACCTTTTGTTATCCCGGGATATCGATTAACCTCTAGAAGATATGGTTTGCCTGTGTCTTTGTTTACAATAATGTCGGCTCTACCCCAAGAAAGACAAAGTGAAGCTACCGACTTAATTGCAATTTCTTTTATTTCTAAAGGAATTTCACTAACCGGTACAAAACTCTCAGTTGCACCGTTACAAGCATTATTTCTAAACTCACCCTTTTTAGGGAAACTCTTTTCGCCGGCAACAATCTTTCCATTAGCAACAAGTACACCCCAGTCAAAATCATTTGGAATATATGTTTGGTACATAAACTTTTTATAAAAAGGTAATCCTTTTATTGCCTCTTCAAACTCGATCTCGGAATCAACTTTATTTGCAAATTTTCCTCTACAACCACGAATATCTTTTATTACAATAGGATAGCTACAGTAATCTTTAACCCTTTGTATAACTACGGGATTAGACCAAAATAGCGAAAAAAACGTGTCCGGTACGCTTATTCCTGCAAGATTAAAGATCATGTGATCCACAATTTTTGACCCGGAAGCCTCAACTTTTGTATGCCTAACATTATGTGCAGTTAGATACAAACTAATAGCATACGCAAGATCTCTTGTCTCCCAGTAGGATGACAGCCACACAAAATCAAACTCTTTAATATCCTTACCGGCTAAATGAACTTTAGGTTCGCTGTTAAACTTAAACACAAGGTCCTTAAAGTATCCTTTTGTATAGGTATGATTGTTTCCCAGGGAACTTTCGATTCTTGAAAAATTCTCAACTGCGGGCAATAATAGTATATTCATTGTTCACTCCTTTTACGTTATTTACAACACCTTTGCAGATTCAATAAGGGAAATTTGAAGATCCCGAAGATCTAGAATTGTGTTTCATATTGTTATTATACCACATTATCAATCAAATACTGCTATAATAGATATTATGTTAAAAGACAAAATATCAATAAAAATAATGGTTGGAAAGGGAGGGATCGGATCTAACTATATATTTCTAAGAAGAGCCAATGGCGGAGATGGCGGTAGAGGCGGCAGTGTTTTCGTAAAAGGTTCGGAAAATATTTACGATCTTAATTTTTTTAAACCCTGGCATTTATATAAAGCCGATAACGGAGAATTCGGAAGAAGAAACAACCGAAATGGAAGTCGAGGCAAGGATCTTATATTGCTTGTGCCATTAACCACTGAGGTTACCGTTGAGCTTAAAGAACCGATCACCTACATAATTGATACTCATAACCAAATCGTAAGATTACGTAATGGTTGCAAGGGGGGACTTGGTAACGTATCCCGAAAAAAACACCCTGAAGTAAAAACAAACTTACCAAGAGCGACTCCGGAACCCATAAACGTCCACATGATCTTTAAAATGAAGGCAGATATTATGTTTATTGGATATCCAAACGCCGGAAAGTCGAGTCTTTTAAATGCACTCACCAATGCCAAAGTTAAAGTTGCCCCATATGAATTTACAACACTTGACCCGCAAATCGGTGTAATGAATGGCATTAAAATTATGGACTTGCCAGGACTTATCGAGGACACTCATAAAGGTAAAGGCCTTGGTACAAAGTTTTTAAAGCATACCGAACACGTTAGAAATGTTGCACATGTTATTAGCCTTGAAAACGATGATCCTGTAAAGGCTTACAAAACCATGCGGGCAGAGATTAAAGCCATAAGCAAAGACCTTTATAAAAAACCGGAGGTTATTATCCTTACCAAAACCGACGAAGTTACAAAAGAAAAACTTAAAGCCACGTCAAAAAAAATTAAAGGCCTTGGGCTTACAGTTATTAGCTGTTCAATATTAGACGATAGCTCAATAAAAAAGGTTCAGGCAAAGTTAAAAACTTGGCTGTAAATATATACGGTTTGCATCAGTTATCATTTATGATACCATTTGTAAGTGTGAAAAACTAATTTTATATTTATACCCAATTGGAAACGGCAAATAATCGAACAACCCATAACACAGGGAAAGCACTTGGTATAGTAACACTTTCTTTACTTCTTTTCTCTTGTATGTTTTATATTTGGTATACACAAGTAAGAAAAATTGAACAGCTTCAGAACACGGTTAATAGTTTGTCAGAATTTGACCCATTAGCTTTTAAACTTTCCAGAACTCAAATAAGTGAGCTAGAAACTGAAATAAAAGCCGATATACTCCAAGAGAGCAAAGAAATGATTTCCGAAGAAACACAAACCTTTTGGGAAAGCGGTGATGGCGCACTGGCTATAAAAGGTATTGGGAGCGATATATTTCAAATTACAGAAGCTGGTAAGATTTACGTGAAGGATATTGAAACAACAGGACTCACCATACCTAATGGAGCTGTTCCAGGATATGTTTTAACTACAAATGCTTTGGGAAACGCTTACTGGGCAAGCGCTACGACTAGCGGAGTATCTGGATCGATCTCAGAAACAGATCCCATATTCGGTGCATCTGTTTCTGCCGGAATAACCGAAAGCAACTTGTCAAACTGGAATACTGCCTATAGCTGGGGTGATCATTCATTGGCTGGATACCTAACATCATATGCCGAAAGTGATCCATTGTTTACAGCACATGTATCAAGTGGAATTACGGGTACTGACATTACCAATTGGAACACAGCATATGGTTGGGGTGACCATTCAT